>CAZYLM010000134.1:0-7632 GCA_964648645.1 uncultured Anaerolinea sp. | reverse complement strand
TCTCCCCCGTCCGCACCATGACCGCCACCATCGCCGCAGAAATGGGCGAGGTCGCAAATGGAAGCGTTCATTACCACACTCTGTTCCTGATCGGCATCATCCTCTTCCTCATTTCGTTGACCGTCAATGTCATCGCTTCATCGGTTGTCTTTCGTGCCAAGAAGCGGGCGGAGAGGATACTCTCATGATGAAACTCCTCGCCCGCAATCGCCATTCTGTGCAACGTATTGGTTACAGCCTGATTACTCTGATGGCATTGGTAACCGTACTTCCCATCGTCGGAACAGTGTTGTTCATACTTTATCAGGGTGGTTCTGCCATCTCCTGGGAATTCCTCACAGGCTTCCCCCACGATGGAATGCGTGCTGGCGGCATTCTGCCTGCCATTATCGGCACACTCTATTTAACGGTTGGCACTGCTGTGTTTTCCGTACCATTGGGGATTGCCGCCGCAGTTTACCTTTCTGAATATGCGAAGGATAACCAGACAACCCGCATCATCCGCCTTGCGATCATCAACCTGGCAGGCATTCCTTCGGTGGTGTATGGATTGTTCGGTCTGGGGTTGTTCGTTCTTTTCCTGAAATTCGGCACCTCCATCCTTGCCGCCTCGTTGACTCTCTCGATCATGACCTTGCCCGTCATCATCAGTACCGCCGAAGAAGCCCTGCGCTCGGTACCGCAAGCTTTTCGTACAGTGAGCATTTCATTAGGTGCCACCCGCTGGCAGACCATCCGCAAGATCGTTTTGAAAGAAGCGCTTCCAGGCATCCTCACCGGGGTCATCCTCGGCTTGGAACGTGCCGCCGGTGAGACCGCTCCCATTCTCTTCACAGGTGCCGCATTCTTCCTCCCGCGCCTCCCGCAAACTCCTTTCGATGCCACGATGGCATTGCCTTATCATCTGTTCGTCATTTCCACCCAAGTGCCTGAAATGCCGATCCAAATCCAATATGGAACGGCGTTGGTATTGCTCGTGTTTGTCTTAACCATGAACGTGATCGCCACGGTCATTCGTTCGCGCGCCCGTGCCAAGCGACAGTGGTAGGCAATCGTCCAATGAACAAAATCGAAATCGAGAACCTCTCCCTTCAATACACCGACGGCACCGAATCCCTGCGTGGGATCAGCATGGGTATCCGCCAAAATGCTGTGACCGTTCTCTTCGGCCCGGCCGGCGGCGGCAAGTCCACGCTGCTGCGCTGCTTGAATCGCCTCAATGACCTGACCGAAATCAAAGCCAGTGCCGGTCGTATTTTGATCGACGGTGAAAACATTCTCGACCCCAAAACAGATGTGATCGCCCTGCGTCGCAAGGTGGGCATGGTCTTTGCCAGACCGGTGCCTCTGCCCATGAGCATCCGCGAGAACATCACATATGGAATGGAACTCGCCGGTGAAAAGCGCCGTTCCAAACTCGACGAAGCCGTGGAACGCAGTTTGAAACTTGCTGCAATCTGGGATGAAGTGAAAGACCGCCTCCATGACCCGGCGGTTGCATTATCCGGTGGGCAACAACAACGTGTTTGTCTGGCACGTGTGCTCGCGCTGCAACCAGAGATCATCTTGCTCGATGAACCCACATCGGGTCTTGACCCCATCTCTACGGGCAAAGTCGAAGCGGCATTACAGGAATTGAAAAAGAATTACACCGTTGTCCTCGTCCCGCACTCCATTCAACAAGCCGCCCGCACAGCAGACCAGGCTGCTTTCTTTTTACAAGGTGAACTGATCGAATACGATGAAGGCAAAAGAATGTTCACGGCACCAAAACAAAAGAAAACCGAAGATTACATTATGGGAAGGTTTGGTTAAAACAAAGTGACAGTCACTTTTATATCTACCAAACTCGTTCCAAATTCTCGTTCTCACCCACTTTACGTCCAACCTTCGCCATATCAATCCACTCCCCGTGAACTTTCACCCGCACTACATCGGCGGTGAAATCCGTCGACGTGCCATTACCATTGCTGAACAAATACGAACCGACTGCATAGATATCTGCGGGGACACTCAGCTTCTCGAACTTGCGGATCTTCTCTGGGGCAAACCCACCGGAAACCACGATCTTCACGCTGTGACAAAATTCCTTCGCCGCTTCCCTCCATGATGCTGGCAGATCCCACCGTTCCCAAGCCGTATCCAATGCCGAGCGGACGTTAAACACGAGACGCGGGTTGACTCCCAGGTCGAGCGCCGGGTCTCCCAATGGTGGCACAGAGACATCGCGCAAACTTCCACTCGTATCCAGACGAACTCCATACAACTTGTATTTTTCCGCTTCTTCTTTGTTCCCGGCATCCATCAACTCACGATACCTGGCAAACATACCATCCAACACTCGCAAAGAGTCGCGGACAGAATCATTGTTGAAATCTACAAGTGCAATACGGGGAATTCGCGCGGGCAGGATATGCGAGAACTGCATCATTGCTTCGGCGGTATCACCAAGGAAGGATGCGATGGCGGCATGAGCCACCGTCCCACCACCTGCGCCGCCCCACCAGTCGCCCTGCGCATCGGTCGAGACAAAAGCACCCAATTCCCGGGCGTGATCTTTATTGAAGCGCTGCAAGGCAATGTTATAAGCATAGCCATCTGCGGCTTGAACTTCATGAACATCGAAGCGCGCCGGGAAAAATAATACCGGTTTCCCTTTTGCGGCTACCAAGGTCTCATATACATTTGTGGCTACACGACTGGAACGGGTGAGGATACCCAAGGTCGGAGTTTCAAGCAATGCAAAATCGCGATACCGTCCACGGACTTTGATGACGGGTTGGATTTTTGTCGGGTCTCCGTCATACTTGACCGTCGTCCCGTCGTGAACCGCCCATACTTCGATCCTATCGGATGTATCAACAAAAGACTCCCCATCAAAGTAACCTGCGCAAAGCTTGAGCATCGCAAGGGATTTGTCCACGCCGACAACGGTAGTCTTACCCATGCGGCGCGTGAACCATTGCATCTCCACTTCGATATCACCCACTGCAATTTGCTCCGGCGACATGCCTTCAGGCAAATTATGATGATTCCCCGAATAGGTATAGCTTTCCTTCGACAAGGCTGTCAGCATCCGGTTGATATTCTCGAAATATTTATCCGAGTACCATCCGCGCCGCATGCGCTCGATATCTAGTTTAAAAGTCTCATTCGTCAGCCGTTTACCATCAAAGATAGACATGAGGAATCCTTATCTACGTATAAAAATTAAATTGCACGAGTGGATTGGACGATATGCATCCCCGCCTTCTCAAACCAGGCATTCGCATCGTTCGCCGCATCGGTATGGTCCACCACACCAGGTACGACCACCGCTGACGAGCAGTCGTCGAGCAGGTAGATTTTCTTCGCAAGTTCGGTGTCCGTCGCCATGATATCGTCGAGCAGGTCTTGCACCGTCCAGGCTACGCAATGGCTTTTTGCCTGTCCGGCAATATAAAGCTTATCCACTTCCCGCAAATGCTGGATGAATTGCGGGTCATGCTCGCCCAGCACCTCCCCCATGGGACCTGTCAACACTTCGGGACCGACAACTGAATAATTTTCAGTAAATGGTTTATCACCTTTGATGGCGAAGTGCGGCTGATCTATTCTGGCATGGGAATGGAAGAAGATGGCTTCTTCTACTGCAGGCACAAGTGCATGTCCAATTCCGCCCAGCATGGCGTGATACGGCCAGACCGTCAGTGCATATTTTCCAATTTTCTTGAGCGTCTCAGCATAATGGAGCATCATCTGCTGACCGTACTCTGGCGCGATGCCAAATTGAAACGCGAGCGCGGGGTTGAAGGACCACTTGCCAGATTGCAATTCATCTACATGAATGTCAGTATATGGCGCAGGATGATTTCCTTGCGCATCGATAAAAAAGATGGGATGGAATATCTGTTGTGATTTGTGCGTATCCATCGTAGCGATGATATGCGTCAGTTTATCGAGGTTGTGATAGATGAACTGGCAAAGACGGACGTTATCTTCCACCGCGCCGTTGCCGCTGCGCCCGCCGACGAATAATTCAAAGCCGGGGAGACAGAACGTGTTTTGCACGTCGATCAGCAAAAGGGAGATTCGATCTTTCGAAGCAGAAGCAGGCTTGAGGTCGTGCTGAGCCGCGTATCGGCGGGCATCCTCCGCACGGGTGGAGTAATCCACTTTCCAAACCTCGCCGACACGAGTTGAATCAAAAAAATCAGGAATGGGCAGGTTGGCCATATTTCAAGTATAGCATTTTGCGATAAAAAAACAGGCTTCGAGCGTTGGGCTGAAGCCTGTTATCACTTGATGCTTGTTAAGTTATGCCTTTGAAGGCGCTGTTGCTTTGACCGTGGTCTGCGATGTCGTACGGGTGAAGAAAAATGCGGCTGTGGCGAGATAGGCGAAATAGCCGAAGATTTCAGTCAGCGACGGGTTGCCGTTGTAACCGAACAAGGTCTTGAGTAACTCGCCCGTCATGGATGTTTCGTCCACAATGGCGTTGACATCCCAAACGTGCTCAATGATAACGGGGACCCAACCGGCTTCATTGAATTCGTGGATGCCATGCGCGACCAACCCTGCGGCAAAGAGAATGAGCAAATAGCCGGTGATTTGGAAGAATTTTCTCAGGTTGAGCCGGGCGGTGGCGGCAAGGAGCGACCAGCCAAGCAAAATGGAGGTCCCAAGCCCAAGCACAACACCGGCAAGTGTCAGGATGGTGTTTGAGGCAATATCGTCGTTACTGCCTGCGAAAAAGGCAGCGGTGATGAACAAGGCAAGCTCGACACCTTCGCGCACCACAGCCAGAAAAGCCAGCCAGAAGATGGCGCGCTTGCCTGTTGTAACCGCGGCTTTGTTAACGCCTTCTTCAAGTTCGGTCTTGATGTTCTTTGCCTGCTTGCTCATCCAGAAGATCATCCAGGTGAGGATGCCCGCGGCGAGGAGCATGGTGATGCCTTCGTAGATCTGCTCGGCGGCACCTTCGAGGCTGAGACCAAAAATGGTAAGTAATACAGCGGTTAGGGTACTGACGGCAACCGCGCCAAGCACGCCGAACCATAGCGCGGGCTTTAGATCAGAGCGGCGGATCTTATCCAATGCGCCAAGCACAATGCCGATGATCAGAGCGGCTTCAAGACCTTCACGCAGGGAGAGTAAATAGGAAGGGAGCATTGATAAAGCTTGTCCTTTTCTTAGTAATAGTATCTGAATTACCTAATAATAAGGGGTATGGATGGGAGAATCCAGCCCAGGGCTTGAGAAGAGTTTTCAACCTGGTTGAAAATTTATGGGGGGCTTATACAGAATAAAAACAGCCCGCATGACGGGCTGTGGTTTTATTGATTTATTTTTTCCGGGTGGGCAACTTCCCGCCTTTTACCACTTTGCGATACGGCGGCATGTTGATCGCTACTACTTTACACTTTTCGGGGTCGAGCAATTTGTTCCAAAGGTTTGGGTAGCTGAGGGCAAACGCCTCCGGCTGCAGTGTGGATGTGATGACCGTGGGCAGGTGGGCGTTATAGCGATAGTTGAGCACACTATAGAGCTTATCCTCCGCCCAAACCGAAGCTGCGCCACTTTCTTTCAAGTCATCGAGAATGAGCAATGGCGTGGTGCGAATCTCATGGAAGCGGCGGTCGAACGAAACGTCGGAATTTTTACCGAAGGTCTGACGCAGATAGTCGAGCAATGCAGTCACTTCGACGAGCAAGGCTTGCCCACCCAAGCCGATACGATAGTTGCCAATGGCGGCCGCGAGATGCGTCTTGCCGCTAAAGGACTGACCTAAAAACACCAGCCAGCCTTCCGGGTGTTCGGCGAATTCCACAGCAGCATTGTGCGCCTCATGCAAAGTTTTCACATCGTCTTTTGTGACCTTGATGCGTGAGATCTCTTTGCTCTTGACCTTGTTGCCGAAGCGGTCTGCCTTCTCCACTGTAGTCGTCGTCACTGCTTCTATGCCAACTTCGTCATCGCGCGGTTGGAAGGTTTTGAAGGTCATCACCTTCATCTCTGGCAATGCCAGCATGGAGATGCCAGGGTTGCTGGTCTCTTCGGGGCGACGATAATCAGGCGCGCTGATCTTGAGATGTTTTACATAACTTTCGTCCTGCAAACGCGAACGGATACGTGCTTCGATCTCATCCAACATCAAATTCGTGGTGATGACCGTCGGCAGTTTATTGATATAGCGATAATTGATGATCTGAAACAATTTCTCCTGGGCCCATGGGGTCGCGTTCTGGGTGCCAAAGTCATCGAGGATCAACAAGTTCGAATTGCGAATATCTTCAAAGCGTTGTTCAAAGGTCGTTTCGGGGTCGTCATAGGCGAAGCGCAACGAGTCGAGCAAGTCAGGCACGGTGATGAACAAAGTCGGCAGCCCATTATTGACGGAAAAATTTGCGATCGCTGCCGCAAGATGAGTCTTGCCACAGCCATAACCGCCTTCCAGTAAAAGCCAACCCTGTGGATTGCGTGCAAAATTTTCGCTAGCTTCAAAGGCAGTCCGCAAATTCTCACGCTCCTGCCCGGAGATGAATTTTGCTTTTAGATTACCGCCTTGGCTGAAATTTTCAAACGTCAAATGGCTGAGGCGATTCAAATTACTCATCGCAAAAAGCCGCGCCCGCGCCGCCTCGGCTACATCCTTGGCGCGGCACACACACGTTTCCACCTTGCCAAACTTTTCATGTTCCACCGGCACATCATAGCGAACATAGCCCGCCCCCCCACAATGCGGACAATTCGGGTCACCCAACGGTTTCGCCACGCTCTTAATCGTGCTTGAGAAACTCGGAGAATTGACTGTCGGTGTATCGTTTTGCATCTTGGATAGAGTCTTGCGGATCTCTTCTTTCATCTTTTCCATTTTCCTTCCAACGCCGCAGGATCGCCTCGATATATTTCCAATTCCGCACGTTGCGGCTGACCGCGATCTCGAACGCCTCCTCGAACCACACACCCGGATATTCACGCTCGGCTTCCTTCAACATATCCGCCAGCAGCGGCGTCAACGCGCCGATATTCTCTTCATAGAGTTTGAACACATTCGACTTATTCGGCACATATGAAGCAGACGAAGGCTTGATTTGTCCCTTCATAAACGCCTCAGCGGATAATCTTCCGCGCGGAGAGTTGAGGAAATAGAACACGCCCGATTCATTCTCGGACTTGAGCAGGGTTCCCCTCTCAATTGCTTTTCCCAGCCCGCGCCGAACCTCATCCAGACTCAATCCCAACGTTTCTTGCTCAAAATCTGCCTCACCCATTGCACGGAAGTTCCCCTCCAAATGCTCGATGTGCCAAATGGCATACAACGTCACCTTCAACTCAGCCACATCCTCGATGCCATTCATCATCTTGATGAACGAATCGGGAACCTGCGTAAATGTTTCAGAGGAAGTGAATCCGGGGAATGGGGTCATGTCAGGTTTTTATGTCGTTGCGAGGAGGGCGGTTTCCCGACGAAGCAACCTCACAATTTCAGGAGATTGCTTCGGGCTTCGCCGTTTGAGGCTCGCCCTCGCAATGACATGGGTTACTCATTCGGTCGAAATACCTTCGTCGCGGCGTTATCGAAGCGGGTGATGTCACCGCGGAAGATCAAGTCGATCTCGCCGGTGGGACCGTTACGATGCTTCGCCACCG
>CAZYLM010000133.1:0-7674 GCA_964648645.1 uncultured Anaerolinea sp. | reverse complement strand
TAATTTCCATAAAAGACTCCTCTAAAGTGCATGGTGTGAATATCTGACACCTGACACTTGGAACTTGATACCTTAATACACTCTTGCCTTCGGCTGATGTTTGGTAATGACCACCGGCTTGTAACTGATCTCTGCCTTGTTGTTCTTCTTCATCACCAAGGTGTGTTTCAACCAGTTCGCATCGTCTCGGTTGGGGTAATCCTCGCGCGAATGTCCGCCGCGGCTTTCCTTGCGGTTCAACGCGCTCATTGCAACCACCTCGGCGATCTCGAGCATGTTGCCGAGTTCCCATGCGTTCAGCAACTCGGTGTTGAAGATCTTACCCGTGTCACTCACGCGCACTTCCTTGAATCGCTTTTGCATCTCATGCACCTTATCCAGCGCCGACTGCATCTCTTTCTCATTGCGATAAATGCCGACGTCGCGGAACATGACGCTCTTCATCTCATTGGACAGGTCGAACGCATTTTCTTTTCCCGAGCCGTTGCGCAGCGCTTCAAATTCGGACCTCGCAGTTGCATCAGCGTCCCCGGGCAGGTTCGTCCATTCAGCCGACTTGGCGTATTCCGCGGCTTTGAGGCCTGCATGTTTCCCGAAGACCACCAGGTCTAGCAGGGAGTTCGTCCCAAGCCGGTTTGCTCCATGGACGGAGACGCACGCGCATTCACCCGCCGCATACAAACCGGGGACCTTTGTGCCTTTATCGTCCACGACCACTTCGCCGTACTTGTTGGTGGGAATGCCGCCCATCGTGTAATGCGCCGTCGGCTGGATGGGCATCATCTGTGTGACCGGGTCAACTCCAAGATAAACGCGGCAGAAATCGATGATGTCCGGGATCTTCTTAAGAACGGTATCTCCGGTGATGGTGTAGGGCGTGCCGTCTGGATTTGTGCGCCCATCGAGAGCCGCATATTTGTTCACACTTTCGGGGCGGATGTCGAGGTAGACAAAGTTCTTGCCGTCCACGCCGCGCCCTTCTTTGATCTCGGTCAGGATCGCGCGCGAGACCACATCACGTGAAGCCAGGTCTTTGACAGACGGCGCATACTTCGGCATGAAACGCTCGCCCTTGCCGTTGATCAACACACCGCCTTCGCCGCGGACGCCTTCGGTGATCAGGATCCCAAGCTTATAAATGCCCGTCGGGTGAAACTGAAAGAACTCCATATCCTCGAGCGGAATTCCGCGCCGATACAGGATTGCCGCGCCGTCTCCGGTGTAGGCATACGCATTCGACGTCACTTCAAAGATGCGTCCGTGACCTCCCGTGGCGAAGACAATCGACTTGGCATGGAAGGTATGCATCTCACCCGTTGCCAATTCGATGGCGACAATGGCCGAAGCCTTGCCGTCCACCATGATGAAATCCACCACCTGGTATTCGTCGAAGAAGGTCACATTGTTCTTGATGCACTGCTGATAAAGCGTCTGCAGGATCATGTGACCCGTGCGGTCCGCAGCGTGGGCGGCACGGCGCACAGGTTTGCCTGTTTCGTTATTGGTGTGCCCGCCGAAGGGTCGCTGTGAGATCTTGCCTTCAGGGGTACGGTCAAACGGCAGACCCATGTGTTCCAATTCCAGAACCGCGTCGATGGCTTCGTTGCACATGAACTCAATGGCATCCTGATCGCCGAGATAATCGGACCCTTTCACGGTGTCATACATGTGCCATTCAGGTTTGTCTTCTTCATAATTACCCAGCGCTGCGGAAATGCCGCCCTGCGCCGCGCCCGTGTGCGAGCGTGTGGGATATAGCTTGCTGATGACCGCCGTCTTTGCGGATTTGGAGGCGTACAACCCCGCCATGAGTCCTGCCCCGCCCGCACCGACCACGATCACTTCGAATTGATGAACATTCGGCATGAATTACTCCTGAAAACCAAGGTGATAGTCACTTATAAAGCAACGATCACCTCACTGATAATTTACGACGTCCAGACGATCCACAAGCCCATCAGGCTCATACCGATCATCATGGCAATGCTTAAGAAGCGCACGACCTTGCGCCCCCCCTCGGTGACGATGTAATCGTCCGCGATGACCACCAAACCATGCACGCCATGTGCTGTGGCAACCAGAAGCAACGCGCTTGCGGTCAGCTTCCAGAAGGGGGTCGCCCACGGCTCGAGGTCTGGCACATCCGTGCCTTCCACATGAGTCACATTCGGCATAAAGGACCAGCGCATCACGTCGGCAAGGTTCATATTGTTGCGCGCACCCATCACCAGCGCGCCGATCATGGCAAAGAGGATCAGGGCATACATTCCCAGCGCGGAAAGGCGCGTAAAGACCCACATGATCGACTCGAAATTGGTCAGTCCGCGTTCTTTTAGAGAGAGGGTTTTCGATTTTGCCTTCATGCTAGCCTCCCAGCCCCGTACTGATGATCACATACAAACTTAACCCATACAGGGGAATGAACACCGCCCATTCGATCCAGATCGCTTCCTTTTGATGTTCGAGCATCCGGGGGAAAAGATCGAGCAGGGTAATGCGCAAACCATTGATGGCATGGAACAGGACACAGAAAAAAACGAATGCCTGGAATAACCAATTTTCATAGATGTGGTTGATCTGTGCCCCAAGTTTCCCTCCGAGAAACGATGCAAGGATATGCACCGTGATGAAAGTCGCCATTCCCAGCCCGCCAATGCGGTGAAGGATAAAAGTCAGGTATCCCGCCGGTCCCCGATAACGCAGACCTGTTGGCAGGCTGACATTCCTTTTCAAGCCCATGAATGCCTCCGTGGTGAAATTTTATACAAGCGCCCATTTTACCCGTTATCGCTCAAAAGTTTAAGTGAAAAGCAGGGTAAATCGAAACATGACAAAAATCCTGTCAATTTCATTCCTGCCGTCCTACACAATCAGGGTACAAAGACCCTTATAATCCAATTCCAAGCTTGAAATCGTACCGGTCCACCTTTATTCAATAGATGATTGGCAAGCGCAACACATTTCTCTGGAGGCGCACATGTCAGATTCACACGATGTATCCCGTCGGGACTTCATCAAGGTAACCACGGGAATCGTGGGAGGCTTGATCGGCACCATGGTCGGTCTTCCTTCCGTTTTCTATTTGATCGACCCGGCACTTAAAGAGGGCGGTAAGGAAGCCTGGATCCCCATCGGCAAATTCGAGGATATGCAGCTTGGGACGCCTTATCCCTTCTCCTTTACGCGGGTACAGGTCAACGGGTGGGAACGAACCGCCAGCTCCTTTGGCGGATACGCCATCCGCAAATCGGAGGATCCGGCCGACCTGCTCATTCTCAATAGTCGCTGCACGCATCTTTCCTGCACTGTGAACTGGTCTGCTGAAGCGCAGGCGTATCTCTGCCCCTGCCACGATGCCAAATTCGCCATGGAGGGCGAAGTACTCGATGGACCCCCTCCGCGCCCCCTTGACCGCTTCGAAGAACACCGCATCACCGAAGATGGCACCATCGAGATCTTCTTCAAGGAAGCATAACCATGTGGAAAAATATTTACCTTTGGCTCGATGAACGCATCGGCTTCAATGACCTGTACAAAAACCTGCTTGACCGCCCCGAACCCAAAACGTCCTGGTGGAACACGCTCGGTTCAGCCAGCATGTTCCTGTTCGTTTTGCAGGGATTGACCGGTATTTTCCTGACGGTGTATTACACTCCCTCGCCCGACCATGCCTACGACTCGGTCAACTACATTATGGAAGGAGTCGCTTTTGGCTGGTTGATCCGCGGTATTCATCATTGGGGGGCGACCCTCATGGTGCTGGTGGTTTTTATTCACATGCTGCGCGTGTTCTACACGGCATCTTTCAAATATCCGCGCGAATTGACCTGGCTCATCGGCATCGGATTGCTGCTCACCACCCTCGGTATGGGCTTCACCGGGTATTTGCTGCCCTGGAATCAAAAAGCCTTTTGGGCAACCACCGTTGGAACCCAGATCGCCGGGACGGCTCCGCTTGTAGGTGAGTTCATCCTCAAAGTCCTGCGCGGCGGGCCGGAACTCAGCGCCCTGACCTTGCAGCGCTTCTTCTCCGCTCATATCTGGATCATCCCCGCCGCCCTTGCCGCCCTGATTGGCGTTCACTTGTTCCTCATTATCAAGCACGGCGAATCGCACTGGCCCAAGAAGGAAGACTAAGCCATGAACGACGAAACCAAAAAACAGATCAATGAACGCTACGAAAAGGAACTCGACAAAGGCGAGCGCTTCTGGCCCGACAGCATTTTCAAAGATGTCGTCATGTCGCTAGGCATCTTTATATTATTGCTTCTACTGGCGTCCTTCGTTGGCATCCCTGCCGAACCCAAAGCCGACCCCAGCGACACCTCATATATTCCGCGCCCCGAGTGGTACTTCCTCTTTCTATTCAAATTCCTGGCGCTTTATGGTCAATTACCGGTCATCGGCAAGATCGAATGGCTTGCCACTGTGCTCATTCCCGGCATTGCTGTCGCTGTATTGACCCTGCTGCCTTTCATAGAAAAAAGCCCTAACCGCTATTACGGCAAGCGCGTCCTGCCCATTTCGATCATGAGCATCATGGTTGTTGGCATCGTATTGCTTACATTGATGTCCGACATCCCCACGGTTTCGGAAGATGGTTCCGCCTTGCTTGGGACTCTCCAGACTGTAGCGGGGATCTTCATCCCATTGGCTGCCTACATCCTGTTGTTCGCATTCAAGAATAACACCCGCTTCATGATCTGGACCTCTAGCCTGGCAGCCCTCTCGATGATCATTGTCTCAGGCACGGTGCTTGCCCTCGCGCCCGAAAGGGGAGGCGAAGAGACTGAACCTCCCACCACCCTGGTTGATCAGATCGTTGCCGGGCAGGACCTGTATTCCGTTCACTGTACCGAGTGCCATGGCGACGACGGCTCTGTTGCCGTCATCACCGGTGTGGAAGGTCTCGAAGGGGAAAAGATCACACCCATCAACAGCCGCGATGTACTCTACACTGTCACGGACTCGGCCATGTCTGAAGTCGTTGCCTATGGACGTCCCAATGCAGGCATGCCTCCCTTTGGCAAGACCTACGGCGGCGAACTCACCAAAGGTGAGATCGATTACATCATCGTCTTCATGCGCTACCTGTGGGATGACCGCTTCGAAGCGCCAGTGATCAAGCCGCTCTTCCCGCCCCTCGCGGAAGGCGAGGTTCCGTCCTATGACGTTCACATCCAGCCCATCGTCAAGCGTTATTGTGTTTCCTGTCATCGCGCTGGCAAGGAAAACAACAACTTCCTGATGACCTCCTATAATGAGATTCTCACCACGGGAGATAACGTGACCCATAACATTATTGCGGGCGATGAAAGCTCCTATCTCTTGCAGGTGATTCAGGAGCACGCCATTATGAATCCTGAAAAGCCCGATGAAGAACTGATCGGCGTCATGCCGCCCAACAAAGCCCTCAAGCCCGATATCATTGACATCTTCATGCGCTGGATCATGAACGGCATGCCACAAACCGCAGCGGAAGCATCCGCGCTATCCACAACGCCGACAGCCACCCCCGCACCATGAGCCTATTCCTATAAAGTAAAAAGACCGCATCAAATGCGGTCTTTTTACTTTATTGTCTGCAAGATAAACTATAATTCAAAAAAACTTTATCCTTTGATTCTAACGTTTTATAGTGAGGAGAGAAAGATATGTTTGGCGTACGTTCGTTTACTCGTTACTTTGCACTTGTCGTCGGTATTGCCTTCATCCTTGCAGGAGTTGCAGGCTTCATCCCCTTCTTCACCCCGCCAGCGCGCGTGGACGCTCCCCAACTGATCCTGAATTCGAATTATGGATTGTTGATCGGTCTGTTTCCGGTCAATGCTTTGCATAGCATCTTTCATTTTTCTGTGGGGGTCTTCGGCATCTACGCGTTTCGCAATTACGACGCATCTCGTATCTTCTCCCGCTTCCTCGGTGTGACGTTGGCAGGTTTCACCATCATGGGGCTTATCCCTCAACTTCAAACAACTTTTGGCTACTTTCCTTTATACGGGCACGACATCTGGCTTCACGGGCTGGAAGCAGTGATCGGCTTATATCTGGGCTTCTTCGCCAGCCAGAGCGAAAAGGCGACTGCTCATGTTTGATAATTCCCCCAACAATCCACGAATTCCATCTTTTTTGAGATTTGTTCTGGCGGTCGAGTGCTCCGCTGTTTTGGCGGCGGCGCTCCTGCTTTTCTTTTTCCCAAAGTTGGCAGCCGAACTTTGGGCATGGGAGATCCCGCCCTTCAATGCACGTTTCGTTGGCGCTATTTACTTTGCCGCTTATATTCCCCTGCTCATCTTTTGGTTCAATCCACGTTGGACACCGGGTCGTTTGATCCTTTGGAATATTTTCGTTTTTACCACTCTCATCATGGTGGTCATGTTCTTGCACGTAAATGCCTTCGCCTGGAATCGCTATGCAACCTATTTCATTTTCTTTCCGCTTTATATTTTCCTGCCGATCAATTCGGCGGTCTTTTTATTCCTCTCTCGCAATATGACCGTTTCAAATCCAATTGACATGCCGCCCGCATGGAGACCCATCCTCATTCTGTTTGTAGTTTCTGGTATGGCATATGGCGTTGGACTATTGATCGCCCCTGAAGCGCTGACCCGTTTCTGGCCCTGGCCCGTGGACGCTTTTCATGCCCGCATTTACGCATCGGCTTTCCTCACTCCCGCCGTGAGCTCTTGGATATTGATCCAAAGACGTGGAGCCGCCTCAGAATACTTGACCTTTGGGTTTAATCTGCTCGCAGGCGGTATACTGCCCATCCTTGGAATGCTGCTGACCAACCTAAGTGTGCCTCCCGAACGGCAGGTCAATTTTGGAAACGCCGGTACATGGGCTTTCATTTTCATGTTCTTAATAACCGGCATCATGGGCATTGCTCAACTGGTATTAGTATCCAAGAGATCAAACAAAATGGAGAACCAATGAAAACAGATAGCGGACTTGAATATATTGAAGTAGCAGCCGGAACCGGAACCCAAGCCACCACAGGCAAGACGGTCCATGTGCACTACACCGGCAAATTCCAGAACGGACAGGTCTTCGACAGCTCCATCCCGCGCGGAGAACCGCTCGCCTTCAAACTCGGAGCCGGCCAGGTCATCAAAGGCTGGGACGAAGGCATCGCTCTGATGAAGGTCGGCGGCAAAGCCCAACTCATCATCCCCTCGAACCTCGCCTACGGCGAACGCGGCGCAGGCGGAGTCATTCCTCCCAACGCAACGCTTGTCTTCGATGTCGAGCTGGTGGATGTGAAATAACATGACCATGTCACCCTGAGGGAGCGTTCTTCGCGACCGAAGGGTCTCTGGGATGGTTGCAGGGACTCTTCGCTGCTGCTCAGAGTGACAATTAATCAAAAAGGTCGAGACCGTTCAGTCTCGACCTTTTGCATCACTATTTCTTTTTCTTGGCAGTTTTCTTCGCGGCTTTCTTAGCAACTTTCTTCACTGCTTTTTTCGGCGCAGCTTTCTTGGCAGGTTTCTTTGCCACAGCCTTCTTCCCCTTCGGGGACTTTGTCACGACCTTCGACTTTTGACCTTCGACCTTAGCCTCCACCGGTTTACGATCCATCCAATCTATGATCGCATCGCCAAACTCGGAGCATTTCACTTCGGTGGGGTTATCCATCAGGCGGGCAAAGTCGTAGGTGACGGTCTTGGCGGC
>CAZYLM010000132.1:0-7680 GCA_964648645.1 uncultured Anaerolinea sp. | reverse complement strand
AGGATGGAGAAATTGGGCACGCCGTTGATGGCAGCTTTCATGCCAGACGTTCCGCTTGCTTCGTAAGGACGGCGCGGGGTATTCATCCACACATCAACGCCTTGAACGAGATAACGGGCTAGATTCATGTCGTAGTCTTCGACAAAGATAATGCGCCCGCCGGTCTCGGCTTTTTTGACGGTGCGATAGACCTGCTGGATCAACTTCTTACCGGGGTCATCGGCGGGATGCGCCTTGCCCGCAAAAATGATCTGAACGGGCTGGTTCGGGCGGTTGATAAGCTCGAGCAGGCGTTCCACATCCGAGAGGATAAGGCTGGCACGCTTATATGTGGCGAAGCGGCGGGCGAAACCGATGGTCAGCGCATAGGGATTGATCAACACACCGGATGCAACGACCTGGACAGGATGGAAACCGCCACGAGTCCAACGCTCGCGCACACGCTCGGTGAGGTAGAACGCCATCTTCCGTTTGAGGTGCAGATGGACGTCCCACAACTCAAAGTCGGGGATCTCGTCAATGCGGGAGATCACCTCATGGTCATCGAGACTGTCATACCAGTTTTTGCCAAGATAGGATTCGAGCAAGTTGTTCATGCGGCGACCCATCCAGTTGCGGGTATGGACGCCGTTGGTGACGTGCTGGATGGGCACATCCTTCACATCGCGGTCAGACCAAAGGAACTTCCACATGTCGCGTGAAACTTCGCCATGCAGTTCGGAGACTCCGTTCGAGCCGCCGGATAGTTTTAGAGCCAGGACCGGCATGGAATACATGTCACCGTGCGCCGTGTTATGCCTGGCTACGTCCATGAACTCTTCGCGGGTAAGACCAAGTTCACCCCAATAGTTGCCGAGATATTTCTCGATGAGCCAGAGCGGGAATTCATCGTTCCCCGCGGGGACGGGGGTGTGCGTGGTGAACACGTTTTGAGAACGGGTCTTTTGGGCGGCAGCAGCAAAGGCGGCGCCCCCAGCCACTTTTTCACGAATCCGCTCAAGGGTTAGAAAAGAGGCGTGACCTTCGTTCATGTGCCAGACGGCCGGGTTGTATCCCAATGTCCTCAAGGCGCGGACTCCGCCAATCCCCAAAAGAATCTCCTGCATGATGCGGCGGTCAAGGTCAGACCAATAGAGGCGCGCGGTTAGCAGACGATCGTATTCGTTGTTGGCTTCGACATTGGAGTCGAGCAAATACAGTGGTACGCGACCAACTCTCACCTCCCAAATTTGGGCGGTGAGTTTTCTATCGGGGAAATCGAATGAGATGGTGACGGGCTTGCCATTCCTCTGAACAAGGGAAACGGGCAGGTGTTCGAAGGTAAGCGGATTGTTGACCGCCTCCTGCCAGCCATCTTCGCTGATGCGTTGGGTGAAGTATCCCTGTGCATACATGAAACCGACGGCAACAAAGGGCAAGCCGAGGTCGGAGGCTTCCTTGAGATGGTCACCGGAAAGCACGCCCAAGCCGCCCGAATAGATGGGCAGGGTTTCGTGCAATCCGTATTCCATCGAGAAATATGCGATCGGGTTGATGAATTCGGGATGTGTTTTTTGCGACCAGGGGTCTCTTTTAAAATAATCGTCGAATATCTTGAATAACCAGTCGTAATATTCCAGATATTCCTTATCCTTGGCTGCCTGCTTCAAACGATCACGGTTAACTTCATTTAACAAGCGGATGGGGTTGTGACCGAGGCGCTCCCACAGGTCATGATCGAGCTGGGCGAAGAGCCGCGCTGCATCCGGGTTCCAACTCCACCATAGGTTGGTGGCAAGCTCGCCCAACCGCGAGATGCGCTTGGGCAGGTCGAATTTTTGAGAGGGTTCGCTGATAAATTCCATAGGTCAGGATTGTAAGGGGATTTGGATGTGGGGTCAAACGGGGGTGTTAATGGGAGAAAAAAGCGTGAGTCAATAAGGAAGCGTATGTTGAGATAAAATCCACGGAACATGAAACGCAACTTCATCTCCACGGATCACAATATGGTTATCATTGACTTACTATAAAGCGGTCTCGCCATTACTGAAAATAAATTTGCGCAAGAAAAAAATCGAACTACAAGAGGAGAAACACAATGGTTGTTAAATTCAAAATGTGTATGACCTTTGTACTTGGTTTGATGGTTGCTGCATGTACCACCCGTACAACGGCGACGCCAATATCAGAAATCTCCCCGACCCCAACATCGATCGCATCAGCAATAGCGACACCGACATCCATTCCCGAAATTCCTTCCACACCCTTATCGACTGTTTCAATGGATGACCGGCTGTTGGCATCCATTTCAGGCAACAAGGATGCAATTTTGGCTGAAGCCCCGGAGGGGATTGGTCCGGATGAGATTGTATTTTTGCAGGGTTTCATTTGGACGCATAGTGATTATGGTTATGTAATTCAGATCGACCCCACCAACAATAAAATGATAAGCGCTGTCAAAACAGATACGACCAGTGATCCGAATCACTACTGCCAAGGGTTGGGAACAGATGGAAATGATATTTGGGCATGTTCAGCAAGTGGCGACGCCGATCATTGGAAAATTGATGTTGTTCGTGTTGACCCGACATCAGGACATGTCGAGGCAACTTTTGAGGTCGAAAAAATCTTCAACCAGTTTTATATGCCTTATGCCCTCGATCAGATATGGGTGCTTTCAGGAAATGCGGATAAACTTATTGGAATCGATGTGAATACTGATCAGCCTAATCCGGCAATCGAGTTGGGTGCTCATTGTCTTCAGTTGGCGGCATTTGATAATTTCCTTTATGTGACATGCAGACAAGACAACCTTATCCTCAAAATAGATCCGGTTAAAAAAGAGGTGGTATCTCGTCAAACACTTGAAGGTCCGGATTTCATTGTAGTGGATAAAAACGGTGTGTGGGTGTCTAATAACAATGCAATTACTCGCCTGGATACTCAATCTCTGGAGCCACTCGTTAAGATTAGCGGGATCTCTTATAGTGATATATACCCAACTGAAGGGGCTATTTGGATATGGGAATATGAAAAGGCCGTATTGTACAAAATTGACCCGGCTACGAATCAGGTTGTAGAACTGATCAAGCCTGATAAACCTTATATTAAGGGCGGAGGCATCCTGGTCACATCTGATTCGATCTGGCTCTCTGCAACCGAGGATGAATTATTACTTCGTCTTGGCTTAAAGTAATCGAGCAGGAATCGGAGCGACTGATCTGAATGCGCGGTCGGGTAAAATCCATCCGTTATGAAACGCATCTTCATCTCCGCCGACCACGGCATGGCAATCATCTACTTCCTTCAGAGCGATGTTGTTTCGACACTGCTCGATGCGGGCGTAGAAGTCATCGTCCTTACCGATGACGACACCAAAGACAAAATCGCAGCCCGTTTTGCGCGTCCAGGTCTCACCTTCGAAGGACTGCGCCTCAAACAAGCCAACGACTACGCCAAAAAAGTCAGTCCGCGCTGGCAGTCATTGCTTGTTTATTTACGCCGTGTGGGCGGCTCTCGCCGTATCAACACCGAAGCAATGGACAGTCACGTTTGGGAAGTATGGGCGGAGAACGGCTGGAAGTTCCGCCTCGGAGTTTGGTTTCCCGCCGCCGTGGCACTTTTCTTCCTGCGGAATTTTTCCTGGGCGCGCAAACTTCTCGTACGGATTCAAAATCGCTTCACGCCTACCCCAGGCCTCTACACTGACCTCTTTGACAAATACCAACCTGACATGGTCATCGCCTCCACCCCCGGCTGGCGCATGGACCGTTATCTCCTGCGCGAATCCGCCCGCCGCGGAATCCCGAACATGACCGTCATCGTCGGCTGGGATAATTCATCCTCGTACAACGTCAGCGGCGCGGATGTGCAGTGGGCAACCTGCTGGTCTCAATTGCAAAAGGACGAACTTGTCTATGGCTCTGATTGGAACCCTGAGCATGTCAACATTGGCGGCATCCCTTCGTATGACGGTTACTTCCGCAAACAATGGCTTATGCCGCGCGATGAGTACTTCAAACTTCACAGTCTCGACCCCAAACGCAAGTTGATCTCATACGCCAGCAGTTTCGTCCACTTTGCGCCGAACTTCCCGAATATTGAAGCGCTTGCAAAGTTGGTTTCATCTGATTCGCTGGCAGAACCTTCGCAGTTGCTGATCCGCTTGCACCCAAGTCATTTTCAGGATAAGCCAAAGATTTTTGCCGAAGAACGCCAGCGCGTGTTCGACCTGGAGAAAAAATACCCGCATGTGCATGTGGTTCAACCCGTAGCACTCGGCGGCTCGCTCGGCTACTATGGCGGCGAAGACATGGACGAGAAATCATCCATGATGGCGTACTCGGATGTGCTAGTGACAGTCTACTCGACGATGCTGGTTGAGACCGCTGTCCACGATACACCGATGATCGCTGCGACGATCGACGTCCCTGGCGGGTGGAATAAGCCAAACAAGTTCTCACTGTCGTTAAAAGAGATCGGTGACTGGCCCACCCACAAAAGATTTAGGGAGGCAAAAGCGGGCCAAGTAACGAGTAACGAGGATGAGTTGCGCAATGCGTTGAATCTTTACTTGAAAGACAAAGCCATCGACTCTGCCGAACGGCGCAAGTTCATCGAAGACGAAATCACCTTTACCGACGCAACATCGGGAAAGCGCACCGGGGAGTTCATTCTGCGAGTGTTGAATCAAGGTCCGGGTAAGTAAGAAGCGGGTTTCCATTTCATGGTAAAAATGAGGGCTGGAGAAACAAATGAAACAGAAATTCCTAATCACCATATCCATTCTGGCGATTCTCGCCTTAACTGCTTGCGGAGGTGCGGAGGCAACCCCTGAAATCAGCGCCGAAGATGTCGCCTCAACTGCGGTGGCACAGGCATGGCTCGTGATGACTCAAACCGCTGCCGCAATTCCCACAGCCACACCCGAGCCAGCCACCGCAACCCCACAGCCCATCAATACAATTCCCGCAGCATCGATCCCCACACTGGGAGTCCTGCCTACCCTTCCGCCCGCAACCATTGCAGTTGCCGTATCGCCCACACCGGAATGCGACCAGATTCCCCAGCCCGAGCCAAAGGGAGCACTAACCAGCGTCGAGTTCTATAATGAATCTGGCGGAAGCGTCAACCTGGCGTTCGGCATGCTATCGCCCAATGACAAGGGAGAATGTTATACATATTCCTACACCATAAGCACCGGGGATGTAGTTCCAACAAAAGTCCTTGCAGGTTGTTATTGGGGCTGGGCATGGATCAATGGTTCGGATTCTTCCGTTGCAAAATCCGGCGACAAAGTCCTATGTGTAACCGATACGGCCGCCATTTATAAGATCTTGATCACCGCAGAACGGGTCGATTTCAAATAAGGATCGATGAGTAAAACCGGTTCGATGTTCCTCTTCTATTTCTCGATCACGCTCGCCATTGCTTCCAGCGCGTTGTATCACTTCGTCGCCAAGAGCACGCCCGCGAACGTAAATTTTACAGTTTCGCTTCTGGTAACCTATGCCGCTGCCTTTGCATTGACCTTGCTTACCTTCGCTTTCTTCCCTATCGAGAATGGCATCACTGCAGAACTTAAAAAATTGAATTGGGCAAGCATCGGGCTGTCGTTCGCGGTGCTCGGGATCGAATTCGGTTATTTATTGATGTATCGCGCAGGCTGGAACCTCGGTATCGCCGCTGTTTTGGTCACTGTCACAGCATCCCTGATCCTCGTCCCTGTGGCGGTCTTTGTGTTCAAAGATAAAATCTCGTGGATCAACATTGCCGGGATCCTCGTTTGCCTGATCGGCTTGTTGATGCTGAACTGGAAAAGATAGAACATGTTCTCCCGTTTCAAAACCGCTGCCCGCATCCTCATCAAGGGTGAACCCAAAAAGAAGTTTCGCAATCCAATTCCGCCCATTACGCAGGAAGAACTGGCTGAGATCAAGCAGTTCTTCCCACGCGAAAAATTCTTCATCCTTGGGCACGCGCGGTCCGGGACAACCCTTCTCATGCGTCTGGCGAGGCTGCACCCCGACGTTCATTGTAATTACCAGGCTCACTTCTTCACTCGCAAGCCGTTGTTGAAATCTCTGGTCGACTCTGCCGAGATCGAGGAATGGCTCACGCGTAAATCCAACCGTTGGAATCACGGGCGCGACCTGTCTCCGCTCGTGCTGCGCGCCGCTGCCGATTTCATCATGGAACGTGATGCCGCTCGCGAAGGCAAGAGGATCGTCGGCGATAAAAGTCCCTCGAGCGTCATCCACGGTCAGGTCGTAAGAGACATGCATTCTTTGTATCCCGATGCAAAGATCGTCAACATCGTCCGCGATGGGCGGGATGTTCTCATCTCGGAGCGCTTCCGCAACTTTGTCGAAGAATCCAAATTCCTGACAGCGGAAGATAAACGCATCATCGCGGACCTGAATACTGATCCTGCCCCATTCAGCGATGGACGCCGCTCGATCTTTACTGAAACCTTCATCCGCAATATCGCCTCCCGCTGGGTCAACGACCTGACGGAAACTGACGCCGAAGCGACAAAACTTTACGATGGGAACTATCACACCCTGCGTTACGAAGACCTGCTTAAAAATCCCTTTGAAGAGATGAAAAAGCTATGGGTGTTTCTGGGTGTAAGAGAAATTTCCAACTCATTTGAAGCGGGCGTGAAAGCCGAAATGTCCTCCAACCCCGACGGTGAATGGCAGGCGCAGCGCAATGAAGGGATTGCCTCATTCCTTCCCAAAGGTCAGGCAGGCAACTGGCAAAGACTTTTCGCATCTCGCGATAAAGCCCTGTTCAAGGAAATCGCGGGTGAGATGTTGGCGAGGTGGGGGTATGAGAAGGAGGGTAATTGGTAACGGAGTCCAATGATTTCCATCATTGGTGCAAAGTCAGGAGACTTTGCACTCCGCCAATAAAAGGATGAAACCATGAAATACTTGATCGCTGGTCTCGGCTCAGTCGGACGACGCCATATGCGCAATCTGGTCGCACTTGGCGAAACTGATATTGTTCTCTATCGCACACACAAGGCAACCCTGCCCGATGATGAACTTGCGGGTTATCCAGTCGAAACAGATTTGGCGCAGGCGTTGAAAAAACACAAACCTGATGCAGTCATCGTCTCGAATCCGACCTCATTGCATCTGGATGTTGCCATTCCCGCCGCCGAAGCAGGCTGTGCCATTTTGCTCGAGAAGCCGATCGCAGGCTCAATGGAAAGGGTTGATATCCTTCAGAAAACGGTTCAGAAAAGCGGATCGAAAGTGTTGGTTGCTTTTCAATTCAGGTTTCATCCCGGCATGGTAAAGACCAGGGAACTGATCCAAAACGGAGAGATCGGGCGCGTCGTATCTGCCTCGGTTCATTTTGGCGAATACCTACCGGCATGGCATCCGTGGGAGGACTATCGCCAGGGCTATGCAGCCCGAGCCGACATGGGCGGCGGCGTGGTGGCGACCCAATGCCACTCGCTGGATTATTTGCCGTGGCTGGTGGGCAGGAAAGTTGAATCCGTTTGGGGATTTGCCGCCAAACTCAGCGACCTCGACGTGACCGCGGACGATACATCCAAGATCGGTTTGCGCTTCGAAGGCGGCGCACTCGGAAGTCTGCACCTCGATTACAACCAACAACCGCCGGAACACGAATTCCGCATCATCGGCACGAACGGGACGATCAAATGGAACCTCGCCGATGGCG
>CAZYLM010000131.1:0-7707 GCA_964648645.1 uncultured Anaerolinea sp. | reverse complement strand
ACATAACCCGATATTTTGCCATTGCGTGTAACCTTTCAAAATTATATATAATTTCCAAGGAGTGATTTTACGAGAGGTTAGGCTGTGGGTCAATGGAAAAAATCCACCTGTAGGGGCGACCCTTCTTTGTCCTTCAAGGTGACTAGCTTTCACATGGCGGGTCGCCCTTACTCAGAAAGGGCGCTGCCCGCTAGCCAACCTGTCGTCCATGCGGCTTGGAAGTTGAACCCGCCGGTGATGCCGTCAATATCCAATACTTCGCCGCCGAAATATAAACTGTCTACGATGCGGCTTTGCATGGTCTTGAAATCGACCTCCTTCAAACTTACGCCGCCACAAGTGACGAACTCATCTTTGAACTGCCCCTTGCCTTGAATTTTGTATTCGCCCGCTGTTAACTCTTGCGCTAGTTTTTGCAACTCCGCTTTGGAAATATCCGCCCAATTTTTCTCGCCGATGAAATAGACCAACTGCTTCCACAGTCGAATCGGGATTTGCGAGAATGCCGAATGTGCCGCCACTTTCTTGCGCGCGTTCTCGTGCCAGTCTTTGTTGCGCTGCAAAACTTCCAGCGTGGCATCCAGCTTATAGTCACCGAGCCAATTCACAGTTAAGAGCGAGGCGTAGTTCTTGTCAAACAAAATGCGCGCGCCCCAGGCGGAGAGGCGCAGCACGGCAGGTCCGCTCATGCCCCAATGGGTGATCAACAGCGGACCGCGCGTGGTGAGCTCATCCATTTTCAATGTTACATCATCGACCGATAAACCTGCGAGGTCATTGATGCGTTTGTCTTTGATGTTGAACGTGAACAGCGACGGTACTTGCGACACGATGCTATGCCCCAACGCTTGAATGAGACTTTGTGATTTGCGATCACCACCCGTGGCGAACATCATCTTTTTTGTTTGGATGAAAACTTTCTGCGCCTCTTTCATAATCTCCAATTTGAATCCGCCCTGCGGAGTTTTCTCCACACCCAAAACGGATGCGCCCAACTCGACTCGTACTCGGGCTTGTTTTGCCGCGCCACGCAAGCAATTTGCAATCGTGTTTGAGTCATCGGTGACGGGGAACATGCGCCCATCGCTCTCGGTTTTGAGTTTTACATTGCGCTCTTCAAACCACTCAACCGTATCTTTGGGTTGAAAGCGCGAGAACGCGCCGCGAAGTTCAATGCCCCCGCGTGGATAATAAGCGATGAGTTTAGCTGGCTCGAAACAAGCATGCGTTACATTACAGCGGCCGCCGCCCGAGATGAGCACCTTGCCCAGAGTTTGGCTGGCTTTTTCAAGAATGAGCACGCGCAGGTTTGGGTTCTCTTCTGCGCAACGGATCGCCGCGAAAAATCCCGCCGCGCCGCCGCCGATGATGATGACGTCCCAGATGGGTGAAAGAGGTTTTGCCATAATACCTGTTTCAGTATACCTGAACTATCTGTCTAGCTGGACATTCCTGGTCCTGCCAGTAAAATAAGGGAATGATGACAGAAAATGATTTTCTTGAATACTTAAGGACGAGAGGTTTCGTATTTGCGCGGCTGGAGCATCCCGCTGTCTTCACGTGCGAAGAAGCAGATCTTTATCACACCGGCATCGAAGCCGTCCATACCAAGAACCTTTTTCTTTGTGATAAAAAGGCTCGACGATTCTTTCTGGCAGTGACTACATGTGAAAAAACATTGCGTCTGGATGCATTGGCAGCGGTACTGGGCGTACCGCACCTTCGCTTTGCCTCTGAAGAAAACCTTCAGAGGTTGCTGGGCGTATCTCGCGGTTCTGTGACGATGATGGGGTTGGTGAACGATACGAGCCATGCTGTTGAACTGTGGATCGATCAAGAAGTCTGGCAGGGAAAAACCTTGCTTTGCCACCCTTTGGTGAATACTGCTACGTTGGTCTTATCCAAATCGGAATTGGAAAGATTTTTCATACTTACTCGCCATTCGCCGCATTTTTTCGGAAACGAATGAAAGGTATGAATGGGGTTTGGAGTCCTGACTTCTAATTGTAATTAATCGGGGAGGCATAATGGGGGGATGGAGGGCGACTGGATGCCGAAGGGATCGATTGCTGGGTTGGTTACGAAGCCATGCACAACTACGAACTGTTCCAGCCTCAGAAATCTAAACTTGCCGTGCCAAATGCCTTTCCACAGTATTTTGATTTCAAGAATATGAACCCGCCCGAAGCCACCCGTGCCTGCGAACATGAAGCCGTTTGGCTGGGTGAAGCGATCTTCCGTGCCGGACCAAAAGGTGTGGATGATGCCGTGGCGGCGATCAAGAAGATTCAAAAGAACGCCACAGAGCTGAATAAGGCGGCGGAAGATTTGAGGAGAAATTTATAAAAATGAAGTGTGAAAAAGATGTTGTAAGAAAAGCTAGTCACTGAGCATGGAGCCTAATATGAATTCAAGTGTGCCATAATAAATGGAAGAATTTATTTCTACGCCAAAAAAGAAAACGATATGCTATTTGGTCGGCAGGTAGATTGAAACAGTTGTGCCTTGATTTTCGGCGCTTGCGATTTCCATATGTCCGCCGAGAGCGTCTAGGATTTCCTTGACGATATAAAGTCCTATCCCTGTCCCCTGAACTTCCCTCTTGGTAGCGTTTTGTGCACGGAAGAATCGTGTGGTGATGTGCGGCAGGTCTTGTGCAGGGATGCCGATGCCTTTGTCTAATACTGCAACCCTGACAAATTGACCTTCCATCTTGGCTTTGATCATGACCTCGCTATTAATTCTTGAATATTTTATGCCGTTGGATAATAGGTTCAGTAAAATTTGAAAAAGGGATTGCCGGTCCGTATTCACAAGGGGAAGCGATTTATCCAAGTCTGTTACGAGCTGAATCTGCCTGCTTTCTGCTTGGAGTTTGATAGCTGCTACTGCTTCGTTGATCACAGGGGGTATATCAATGCGAGAAGCGTGAACCTCGTATTTTCTGCTCTCAATCCTTCCGGCTACCAGTAGATCATTTAGCAGGATCAGTTGACGATTCAATTCCTGTTTCAAGATGGTTATGAACTCTTCGCGCTCTTCGTCAGTTCCGCCGCCCTCCAGTAGGTCCGCCATGAGAATGGCAGTGGTGAGCGGGGTGCGGAGTTCATGTGAGGCTCGGTTGACAAAATCGGTCTTCATTTGCTCGAACCGGGCGCGTTCGCTCACATTGGTGACTACTGCGATATTTCCAGCGAATTTCCCGTTATTAAAACGAGGGACTGCTGTGACGATGACCGTGACAAAACTTCCATCTTTGGCGATTAAGCTTGTTTCGTAGGATGAGCTTTTTCCTTTCATCCTCAAATTCCATCCCTCGGTTAACTTTGCCCGATCCTCATGGTTGGTGAAATCCTCGGGGAGGTGGCCGATAATCTCGTCGGGAGAACGCTGCAGGAAACGGGCATATGCCGGGTTTACATATTCAAAATTTCCCTCCGCGTTGGCGATGGTCAACCCTTCGCCCATGTTTTCCATAATGTGAAGCGCAAAGTCACGCTCGGATTGCAGTTTGGTCTGGCTGTCTTTCAAGGTGGCGGATAAATAATTGTAGCTTTGGGCAAGCGCGTTGATCTCATCCTCGCTGCCAAATGAAGTGTTAATCACGATCGCGGTCCCAAGTTCGCCTCTCAGTGCGTTCTTGATCCCTCGTTCGATATCGAAAATTCTATCGACAACGTTCTTTTTCAGGATGATGTATTGTGTTCCAAAAGCCATCAGAGAAGTGACCCCACCAATGACGGCAACCCATAAAAACGAGTTCCGGGTTTGCCTAACCGAGTTTGAAATATCGATCTCCACCCATAATGCACCGATTACATCCTGGTATTCGCTGGTGTATGCCTGACCGCGGAGCGGGCGAACAAATATGATCCGCATTTCGCTGACCTGGTTGACAATCCTGCGTTCATGGATCGCCTCTGCGAATAGGGGTGATTCATCCTTCTGCCCCACCATGCGTTTTTCGGAGTGGGCTTTAATAATCTGATGGTTGTCGACTATGATGATCCGAGAAACACCTTCGAGTGTGGAGGTTTTTTCTGTGACTCTTTGCATTGCAAAAATATCGCCCTGCGACGCCAGAATCTCCAGCGAATATGCGATCTGGTCGGAGAGCGTTTCGGCGTTCTTCAAAGCGCCCTGGGAGATGTCTGACTTGGCGAGGTAATACGAAACGATCAATGTCAGTACAACACTTGTCGCTCCAAGCATGCCAAGGATCAACATGAGTTTTGTTCTTAGTGAACGCACGTTTCCTTACTTCGATTGCCCATGGATGAAACGCGGCTCCAGTAATTTCCGGATATCTGGCAGGGTCGAAATAACCCGTTGATCGAATAGGAATTGGGCAATGGCGTCAGTCTGATCGTAGATACGCCCTTCGCCTTCCATGCCGAAGAGTTCCTGATTGGATGCCAGATCGAGGTATTGGATTCCAGACACATGCAACTCGAATTCTTGCGCGCTTACTCCTTCGGCTTCCCCCATGCGGGCGTATGCATCTTGTGGATTTTCTTTGATGTATTTCACCGCTTCAAAGTACGAGGTTACAACTTTCTGGACATCCTCAGGTCGGTGCCGGATTGTCCCTGCGTCGAAGGTCATGGTGGTAATAATGGTCTCTGGATACTCGCGACTGGTGATCAACACCCTCCCCTCGATCATGTTGGCAGTGGTGGTCAGGTACGGTTCCCAGGTCACCCCTGCATCGATCTCTCCATTAACCATGGCTTGTTGGATCTCCCAAGCAGGAATGCTGACGATCGTTACGTCATCAAGCGTTAACCCGCCCAAGCCCAGAATCTTGAGGAGGGAAAGATGACCAACGGTTCCAAGCTCTACCCCGATCCGGGTTCCGCGTAATCCGGCAAGGGATTCGATCCCAGACCGGGCGACCAAACCGTCGCCACCGAATGAGTAATCTGTCAAAAGGACGACGCGTGTATCCCGCCCGGCGGAAAAATATCGAATGGCATCATCAAGGGTATGCATTCCCGCGTCCACTTTGCCATCTCGCAGTGCTTCGATGGAATCGCTGTAAGCAGAGAAGCGCACAAGTTCCACATCCACGCCGTTCTTTTCATAGTATCCGAGCTGTTTTGCAAGGTCGGCAGGTTCTACTCCTGCCCAGGCGGAAATTGCAATACGAATGGGAGGTTTTTGAGAGGTGCAGCCAATCCCCGCCAATGTTATTAAGATGGCAAGGATAGTTGCAGCCCGTAAAATATTTTTCATCTTTTTTCCTTATGGCATCTCCAATGCCGCTGGAGGAAGGATCATTTGGACCCGGCAGCCATGTTCTGTCGGAAGGATTGTTACATCTCCACCCAGGGAACGGGCGATCATACGCGCGATGGTCAACCCTACGCCCAGCCCGCCATGTTGACGGGTATCCCCCTGGCTGGCCTGATAAAACCTTTCAAACACTTTCTCGTGCAAGTCACTTGGTACGCCTGATCCATAATCGGTCACTGTGAAGATACAACCTCCATGCCCATTTGGAGCCAGGTCGATCAAAACAGTTGTCATTGGAGGGGCGAACTTTAGCCCATTGTCAGTCAGCTGGGAAACAGCCTGCTTGAACTCTCGATGAGGCGCATGGACACACACTGTATCAGCGACATGAATATCCACACGAAGGTTCTTTTCCTTGTAAAGTTCACGTCGAATTGAGATCACGTTGGTGAAATCATTTTGGAGGTCGACTTTTTGCCTGAGTCCGATGGATTGTCCCATGTCATACCTGTCAAGGAATGTCAGGTCGTCGATCAAACCGTTCAGTCGATAAGACTGCGAAAGTGCCGTTTCGACAAACCACTTAAGTTCGTCGGGGTCAGAATACTTTTCCCGCAACACCATATCCAGCGACATGAGAATTTGTGTGATGGGTGTTCGAAGCTCGTGCGAGATGTTGTGGGAGATTTCGGCTTGTATCTGCTGGATGTGATGATCCATCTCTCGTTCGGCGGCGAGGCGTTCTTTTTCTTGGCGACGAAATATAGCCTCGATGCGTGCTACTAATTCACGCGGATCAAAAGGTTTGGTTATGTAATCGTCTGCACCCTTTCCTAGCCCCTCCAGTTTGTCGGTTTGCGAAGTGCGTGCGGAAAGAAATAGGAAGGGGATGTCGCACGTGGCGGGGTTCGAGGAAAGCATCTCCTTCACTTCAAATCCATCCAGCAGGGGCATCATGACGTCACAGACGATAAGGTCAGGATGGACCTCCTCAGAAAGCTTTATGCTGGAAACGCTGTCTTTGCACGTCACTGACCTGAAGCCATTTCGGGATAATAACGAGTTCAAACCCATAAGCATATGCGGATCATCGTCGATCACAAGCACGGTTCGGGTTGTTTTTTGGTTCATTTGACTCGCTATCAATCTTCGTTCCATCTGCATTCGATGATGGAAAGGAATGCTTCCACGATCTTCGGGTCGAAGTGACTTCCAGATTGGGTATTAAGATGCGTGCGTGCCTTTTCCACAGACCAGGCTTTGCGATAGGGGCGGTCACTGGTTATTGCATCCCATACATCCACAACTGCGAAGATTCGGGCTGGAAATGGGATCTGTTCACCCTCCAAGCCATCGGGGTATCCAGCGCCATCCCAACGTTCATGATGCGATTTGACGATCTCCTCCGCGATCTTCGGCAACCCAAGCGGTTTGATGATCCTTCCACCCAGAAGGGGATGAAGCATCATGGTTTTTCTGTCTTCAGGAGTCATCGCTTCACTTTTTAGGAGGATTGCATCTGGGATGCCAACTTTACCTATGTCATGAAGCAGGGCTCCCAGGCGGATATGATCAAGCGCCTCGCCTTGCAATCCCAATTCACGGGCAAGTTCAATGGAGAGGCCTGCCACCCGGCGGGCGTGCGCTTCGGTCTCATTGTCGCGCATGGCTAACATTTGTGCCATTGCTTCCGCCAATTTTGCCTGATCTTCTGCATATTGCTGTATGAGCGCTTGTATTTTTGCCCGCAACTCGACAATCTTCTTCTCCGCCCTTTCCTGTTCAGATGTTTGAGTGATATTCTTTCGGCGGATCAAGGCGCGAATGCGTGCGAGTAACTCGCGGTTGCTGAACGGCTTCGCAACATAATCGTCTGCGCCCTTATCCATGCCGGCGATTTTGTCTTGTTCGCCTGCACGGGCGGTAAGGAAGATGAAAGGGATGGTGGCAGTGGTAGGATTTTCGGAGAGAGATTTAAGTACTGCCCAACCGTCGGGCGGGGGCATCATCAGGTCGCAGACAATGACATGAGGCTGAACCTCCCGGGCTAGTTGGATGCCAAGATTTCCATTATCAGCGGTTAGTACTTGATAATCTCCCTCGCGCCGGATGGATTTGGCAATTCCGACCAGAAGCGCCCTGTCATCATCGATCACAAGTATGCGAGTGGCATCTTTCATTTCTTAGATTATATACCCGGGATAATAGGAAATTTTGACCATATGGATAACCTTACAAAAGCATAAATTCTTTATTTTATTGGTGTAGTAGGGACCCTTGTATAGTCATGTTGTTTGAGGAATTAAAACAAACCCTCCTTTTCAGAGAAGGGTTTGTTTTAATTTTAGACAAATAAAGGTATCACGTACGGAAAGATTTTCTAAGGTTCAAAGACCTCAAACATGCGAACGCTGGGCGGACCCTGCACCTTCCCTTCCAGCGCCTGCTGGAAGCCAGGGCGCATGGCGTCAG
>CAZYLM010000130.1:0-7722 GCA_964648645.1 uncultured Anaerolinea sp. | reverse complement strand
AGGGCGGCTTCGCGTTCCTGCCCAAGGCTTTCCATCTGTTTGATCAGGTCGGTTTGTTCATCGATCAATTTTTTATGCTCATTCCCAAGCCGGGCTTGGACAATCTCAAGATCATTCTTTGCTTTTTCCCGATATTCTCCTGCCGTTTCCAAATGGACCATGGACTCCAGCTGTCTTTCCTCGAGTGTCACGAGGTGTTTTTTGAGTGAAGCAACATCCTTCTGAAGGTCCTGCAATTCCTTGGGGTTTTTGATCGAACCACCGTATAAATTTGCTTCGGCTTGTTCGATCTTGATCTTCAATTCATCTACTTCGGCTTCGGCATTCTTGAGGTTGTGTTGTGCGCGCAAGTCTTCCAAATTTGCTTTTTCGTAACTTTCCCTGGAAGACCTCATTTCGGCGTCGTTGTCGAGCGTTTTCTGGATTGCATCAAGCCGCGTACGGACACGGTCAATTTGACGGTCCACCTGACCAAGTCTGTAAAGTCCAAGCGCGGCGCTCATGGGTCGAATTATATACGATGTGGGATAAAACAACCCGTTTTCGATGAATTGCGAAAATGGGTTGTCTGGTCATTGACTCGTAATATTGAAGTAGTTGTATACAGCTTGGGTCAGGTCCACAAATAGTGGATTGGTGATATCCCAGACGTTTTGGACAGGGTGGTAGGAATAGATCGATAGGACGAAATTTCCCCCGGGGGAATAAATAATTCCGACATCACTGATGTCATGCATAACGCCGTCGCGCGAAAGGACAAAACCATGTTTATGCGGCACAAGAGTTCCATCTGGCACACCTCCCTGGATCAGCGCTCCGAACTTGTCGAGCGCAAGAAAATCGATGATCGATTGGCAGGTGGCGGGCGTAACCCGTCCTGGAAATGCGGCTGCGAGAGCGCCGCCCCCATTTTGGACGCATTGGTAAATATCAGCAAGCAAAGTTCCCAATTCTGATGGAGTGGTCTGCGAATAGGGATCGGGGTCGGTAAAAATATCCGTGCGGGAATTGCCGGGTGTCACGCGATTTGGGATCAGGTTGGGCGCTCCAAGGAAGAACATCCCGCTAATGTAAGTGCTCTGCAACCCGATGGCTTCCATATTCTGGGTCACGATGATCGGACCATTACTCGGGTCAATGCGCTCTAGAATCAGATCCGTGGCTGAGTTATCCGAAATTCGGAATACGCGGGTGATGACTTCGACGGTTTGCGCATCGAGTTCTGTGCCGTGATTGATCAAATAAGAGGTCAGGATCGGAAGCTTGATGGTACTAGAGGCGGTGAATGCGATGTCGGGCTCTACGGAAATTTCCTGTTTATTATTGATTGCAAAGTGGATCTCTTGCCCGGTCTGCAGATCCATCATGTAAAAGCCAAGCAAACCGTCAAAATCTGAAACAGTGACGATCTGTTTGAGAAGGATCTCAAGGTTTTCAGCCGTAGGACGTGTCGCTGTGGTTTGATTGTAGGAAAGGACAACAGATCGGTCTTGCGGTGAGCGTAAAGCATTGGTTATGATCAATACAGCTCGATCAAGGTCGAGAGTCTGCCCGGGGGTGCCGGGAATGAACGAGGTCCCGCCAGGAATCGGCTGGGCAGGCGCAGGGGGTGTGTCGTACCGTGTGGCGATCTCGTTCTGGAGAAATTCACGCAGGCGTTCTTCAGAGATCGAGGCACTAAGCGGGATTTCTGTAGATGGTGGAGTGCGATTCCAAAGGTAATCCCAAAAGCCACCCCAGAATGACCCACCTGTACGCGTTAAATCTGCGGCGGCAAGCATTGTATCAACGTCGACGGTGAAACCAACGGCCCCGGGATCAATGTGAAAAACTGCGTCCCCATAATGGATCTCGATGGGGGAGGTATAAACCTCGAGAAGGCGTTGTGATGCTTCAGCCGGGGCGAGCCTATCTACTGGCACGCCGGCTATGGACATCCCTGCCGGGTAGCCTGTACGTTGGCGGCTATATGCGATTAAGGATACGACTGTAAGAACGAACGCGCCGATCAGGAAGAGGATGGAAACACCGCGAAGAATGGTGTTGGTATTACGATTTCTCACGCTGCTGTCTTGCCTCCGTCAATTCGATTCATGACAAATATCACGGAAAAAGTATAACATACCAGACAGCGATGGCTGTGCTAGAATAAGTCAGAAGTCACTCTATCAAAAAAGGATGGATATGCTCCGTTCATTCTTCATTTACCTTTCCAAAGCCGCCTGGGCTCAACGACTCATAACCGGTTGGGGATTTGCCTGGCGGACCGCGTCCCGGTTTGTTGCGGGTACAAACCTGGCAGACGCTCTCCGTGCTGTCCGTGAACTGAATTCAAAAGGTATCAATGCCACCCTCGATCATCTTGGTGAACATACAAGTACCCCCGAGGAGGCGGGGCAGGCTGCTGAAGACATCTATGCCACCTTGGACGCGATTGGCGCGGAGCCAGGGCTGAGAAGCAATGTATCAATAAAGCTGACCCAGATTGGCATGGGGCTGGATGAGAGCCTTTGTGCCGAAAATTTGGAGCGGGTCTTGTCCCGGGCGAAAGCCGCGAATACATTTATTCGGGTGGATATGGAAGACACGCCTTACACAGATAAGACGATCAACCTCCATTACGCCATGCGCGAAAAAGGTTACGAAAATCACGGAATGGTTATCCAGGCTTATCTGTTTAGGTCCGAAGCGGATACACGTCGGCTTCTTCAAGACGGTGTTTGTATCCGGAGCGTCAAAGGTGCATATAACGAGCCTCCCGATAAGGCGTTTCCCAAAAAAGCGGATGTGGATGCGAATTTCGACCTGATCACGAAGATCATGTTGGATGCGTCCCTCGAAAAAAAATCCATGTTGAGTGATGATGGTCGTACCCCGCCAATTCCTGCGATCGCAACCCACGATGAAAAAAGGATACTTTTTGCGAAGAATTATGGCGAAAAGATAGGGTTGCCCAAAGATGGCATGGAATTTCAGATGTTATATGGCATCAGGCGGGACCTTCAAGAATCTCTGGTAAAGGAGGGTTACCGTGTGCGAGTGTACGTTCCGTTCGGAACCCACTGGTATCCCTATTTTATGCGCCGCCTTGCCGAACGCCCGGCAAACATTTGGTTCTTCATTTCCAACTTCTTCAGAGGATGATGCCCCGTTCGTAGTTTTGTAGATTCAATAAAAAAGCGTTCAAAATGGGTCGCGTTTTAACTTGTCCCGGTTATTCGCGGCCTGTTTTTATTGACTGCTTTCGATCCCTGAAATAAAATAGCGGTCTCAAATCCCAAATCCAATCATAGAAAGTATTTCTGTATGATCACTTCTTCCATTCTGTTTGCTCCTCATCTGTATCTGGACCCTGGTTCCGGAAGTATTATTCTTCAAATGATTCTCGCGGCGATCCTGGGTGCGGGCATAATAATCCGTTCTCAATGGTCCAAAATAAAACGTATTTTTGGTGCCAAGTCAACCGAAGAGGATGATTCTGAAGAGGGTGAGGATAATAGTGACAACTAAGCGGAATCGCGCCTCATTCCGTGACCCGAGCGGATTCCTGTTCTCCCGAGATGGGGTCTTGTATCGCCAAGTCAACAAACGGTACGAGAAAGACTATTCTGTTCTCATGGGGTCAGGTCTGTATGAGAGCCTGGCAAAAAATGGACTGTTGATTCCTCATGAAGAAGTAGATGAGCAGCCTGAAGAGCCGTCTATCGCAGTGAAGGTGATTCGCCCACAAAAGGTGGATTTTATTTCATATCCTTATGAATGGTCCTTCTCCCAATTAAAAGACGCCGCGCTGACAACCTTGTCCATTCAACGCCGGGCAATGAAGCATGGAATGTCTCTCAAGGATGCGAGCGCATATAATATTCAATTTCATCTGGGCAAGGCCCACCTGATCGATACGCTATCATTCGAAATTTACAAAGAAGGCTCGCCATGGGTGGCATATAAGCAATTTTGCCAGCATTTTCTTGCCCCGCTAGCATTGATGGCAAAAGTGGACGTTCGCCTATCCCAATTGCTTCGCATTCATATTGATGGTATTCCTTTAGACATTGTCAGTCGGTTGCTACCATATCGCACCCGCTTCAACTTTGGTCTGGCTACCCACATCCATTGGCATGCGAAAGCCCAGGCGCGTTACTCCGGTCAGAAGGTCGAATCGTCATCACGCAAGATACGGAAGGAAGCATTTTTGGGGCTGATCGATAGCCTAAAGAGCACGGTTCAATCCCTCGACTGGAAACCCGTGGGCACGGATTGGAGTGAGTATTACACCTTTACCAACTACTCGGACTCAGCTTTCGAAGAAAAAAGGAAGATCATAACCGAATGGGTTTCACAGGTTCGGCCGAAATCCCTGTGGGACTTGGGTGCAAATATCGGCCTTTTTACCCGGATTGCCTCCGATAGTGGGATTTCCTCTGTTTCATTCGATATCGACCCGGCGGCGGTGGAGAAAAATTATTTACAAGTCAAATCTGGAAAAGAGAAGAACATCCTTCCCCTGGTTATGGATTTGACGAATCCCAGCCCGGCATTGGGTTGGAATCATAGCGAGCGTGATTCGTTCTCCCACCGTGCACCTGCAGACATGGTGTTTGCGCTCGCTCTCATTCATCATTTGGCTATTTCAAATAATGTGCCTCTCTCACAAATAGCGGAATTCTTCCATGGGTTGGGGAATTGGTTGGTGATCGAATTTGTACCCAAGGAGGATTCCCAGGTACAGAAATTACTTGCTTCGCGGGAGGATATTTTTGATGGGTATTCGGTTAAGGGATTCGAGAGGGCGTTTGGCGAATATTTCGATATTTGCGGGAAACGTGAAGTAGAAGGCTCGAAACGAGTTTTGTATTTACTTGAGAGAAGAGTAGTGGAACACGGTTAACTTTGAAATTACCCTTGGGGTAACGGTTTGATAACACGTAACAAAGATGCGCCTAATAGGATAAGTAACCCCCAACCATAAAACCAGCCAAAAAAGATGAAATTTATGGTACTCTTTTCAAACAAGTCAAGTATTATCAAAAAGGGTACGCAAAAAATAACCCCAGCCAGACAATATTCTAATTTCCATTCGTTCTGAAACCAGAAGACAGGCAGGAGCATAAGGGTGTACCCAACCCAGGCAATCGGAGAGATTAGGAGGGTCGTAGTCACTGCGAGCAGGTTGGTTGTATTTTCGTTTGGTTTGTATCTGAGTACAACTACTGCTACAACAACCCCAAGAATTATGCTAAGGAAAATTCCCGTTTCTGGAAATCCAAGACGGGCTGTGAGCCCTTGAAAAGAATTATTACCTGGAAACAATAATAATTCTGGAGTGTATGTGATGGATGCGTCCAGCCACTGTATATAAACCATGGTTCCATATTGTAAAAGCGGAATCAGGCTGGTAATCCCAAAAACTGCACCTGAAACAATAAAGGTTTTCCAATACCCGTAAACTCCAAGGATCAAGATCCAGTAGATAAGATTTGGTTTCATTGCTGCAAGCAAGCCTAGGAATATTCCCGCAGCCAAGTAATTCATTTTTCTTAAAAAGTAAAAAACTGCTGCCTCCATGAGTAATAAATATATATAGATTTGACCCAACTGCAGGGTATGCCACATGCCGGCGAGGCTGAAGGAAAAAAAAATCAATAACACCTTTTTCTCTTTTTCAACTGTGGTTGTCGATAGCAAAAAGATCAGCGCCGAGTATAGGATGAAGGAAATCGCGCGCGATGCAAGCAGAAGCAACCAAGGGCTGCCCCGGAAAAATTTCTCAAATATAACGACAGAGATTGGTGGGTTGAGATTAGGAGCAATTCCAGAAATCCCCGCTTCTGTAAATTCCACTTCGAATATATATGCGGAATCTATTGAATAAGGATTTTCGCCACGGGTTATCAATTGCCCTGCCGCAATAAACGAGCCAAGGTCGTAGAAACTCGTATTTGATTTGAGTAGCCAGTCAAGATTGAATAAAATTGTTATGAATGCACCTCCCCCGGCTATTATCCAAAAGGCGGTTCGTTTCGTCCAGTCGGCTATCATCATTTTGCTTGGCCCGTTTGACATGAAAATATTACGGTTTCAGGTGATTCGTATACCTTTATGTAAACTTCTTGGCTTATAAGGTCTGACAGGAGCGCCCCCACACTTTTTTCGTCTTTAATAATAAGTATATAATCGACGTCAACTTGATTTTGGATTGTCACGTTTTCGATACACTCGATTGCAACGGTGGAATTTACACAATTCTGGATTTTCCTTAATATGTTGATTTGATGGTTGAAATCAACATAGTGCAGCCACTCGTTACCCTGAATGGTTGTCTGGCTTTTTTGCTGGGCAAAATAGGGAAACCATTCGTTGATATAATCGCCGAATAAATTCAGCTTCCCGGTTATGACAAGGAAATTTGACTCGGCGGGTGTGTTTTTATTTAACCACATGAACGCCTCTCGTATATCCGGCGATACAATATTGTTCGAAATTTCTGTATCGAATAGAATCATTCCGAGCGAAAGGGATAGGGACAGGTAAGCAAGAAAGACAATTTTGACCGAGAAGAAGGAAAGCCTTTTATCAGCTTCTTCTATGCGATCTTTAGTTGACAATCCTGGAAGAATTTTCTCGGTCAGGAAAATAGATGCCAGGATCGCCATTGGTATGGTGACCACGTTTGGCGCGTTTCTAGGCTCTATGAGAAACGGAATAAAATACCAAGCAGGCAGAAAAGGCTCTTTTTTAGATATCTGGTGGAAAAACCCCAAAATTGCGAGTGCGGCTATCAGTGTTAATAATTTTTCTGCGCCAAAATTTTCGAGGAGATTGAGAAGGACAAACGGCGTTTGGAGGCCAGTTTTTCCGGCGGATATAAATGGAGAAAGACCGAATCGGGAAAGGACGAGCGCCCACCATGGGGAGGTAAGAATCAATGTTCCCAATCCGACGAGAATTCCTCTTTTGATGCCATTGATGCTTTTATCGAATACAGCCCAGATCAACATACCGGTAAGGATTGTATGCAGCGCCGCTTCGGGGTGGGTGATAGTTACCAAGGAGCAAAATACAATCGAGGAGAAAATGTATTGGCGATTTCTTTTTATGATCAGTAGATAAAGCTGGGAGGATGCGATGATGAGTAATAAATGCCCTAGGCTTCGAGTTATCCCGCCGCCCATGATGAACCATAATATTGTGCGGGGCAGTAAGGCATAGAAAAATACCGCTATACTTGCCTGAAAGATTGAATTTGTAAGCAAGCGTGCAAGAAAGAAAACAAAAGGCAACGTCAGGACGAGCACAATTGCCGGCATCCATGTCATTACTTGGATTGGCGGGATTTGAAACGCCGAGCTAATCGCTCCCGCAATGTAGAAAGCCAAAGGGGGATATGCAAAGGGGATATTCAGTTGGTTGTAATTGATGAATGAAGGAAGTTTGAAGTTATTTTCCTGTATTGATTCGATGGCTCGCAGAAACAATGCACCGTCGCTGATGGGGAACCCGGACATTCTGGGGGGGTAGAGTCGAAAAAAAGCCCCAAGAAAAAATGATGAGATAAATATGAGGATGCCAATATCATCCTGGGTAAGTTTATTTTTAGTCATCAATGATTCCCGAAAAGGCGTTCCTTGGTAGTACGTTGCAAAGGGTTGCCATTTTTTGTCAAAAGCTTTTTGTTACTTCCCAAACTTTCGTTGCCACTCAAATAATTTATTCAATGCTTCT
>CAZYLM010000129.1:2297-7735 GCA_964648645.1 uncultured Anaerolinea sp. | reverse complement strand
AACGCTGAGGCAAGGACGAGAAAGGCTCCGATGGCAATACGCGGGAGCGAGTTTGGGTCGATGTTGATGGTAAAAAGGAGGGAATATGCAAGCAAACCGACGATCGGCGCAGCCGCGATCGCGCGGAGGGTTTTCCGGAAATTCGAAGCCGTGTGGATCTCATATGAATCGACCATCAATAGGACCCACACCAAAGGCAGGAGATAGAACCAAACCGGAACGTCAACCTGGATGATGCGCTCAGCGACATTCTGCTTCACACCGCTCTCAACCAGCCGGTAAAGCGAGTATTGATACCAGAAATAGATCGCGCCTGCCGTTGCTGCAGCAGATGCTATAAGGTCTCCAATTAACAGGATGGCACGTTGTTCGCTGGGGCGCAAACGCAGTGAAGGACGGTAGATATCAGCCATTCTTGAACAAACTTGTTATACCGCTCCATAAAAATCCTGAACCCCATGAGAGGTGCATGGCTGTTATGGAGATCGGCAGCCCCCAGGCCAAAAAACCTTTCCTTTTATTGATCGCCGAATGAATACCAGCCGCTGTCAAGACAGCAAAATAAACAAAGAGCTGGAAAAACAACAAAAACCTTGCTACTCCAAACCACAAGGATAACACACTCAAAGTTGCCAGAACAAGAACAAATACAGGGGGTAGCGCCTGCCGCCAACGGAGAGTATGTGGATACCTTATCAACATTTTTAATTTCCAATACCCATAACGCCAATATTGAGCAGCAAGGTTCTTTAACGTGGAGCGGGAAAAATACACCGACCGGATGGACGGGTCAAGCCAGACTACACCACCCGATTCTCTGACACGAGTATTGAATTCGTAATCCTCATTCGCCAATAGTGTCTCATCGAATCCACCGATTCGCTGGATCAGACCCGGGCGAAAGGAACCGAAAGGGACGGTGTCTACAGCCCCAGCTTTGGCATTGAGGCGATACATTGCGTCCCCCACACCAAGCGGATGCGCTGCTGCGAAGGAAATCGATTCAGCCATCCATGTTTCCGCCCCGGGTTGAATATCCCAGACGCCGCCCACATTGTCACCTCTGCCCGAAATATGCGCTGCGACACATCTCTCAACATATTCAGGGATGGGCATCGAATGGGCATCCAGCCGAACGAGGATCTCGCCTCGCGACTCACGAATAGCCTGGTTCACACCAGATGGGATGCTCGTCGCCTTGTTCTCAACAACCCGAACAGATAGTTTGGGATTCTCGGATTGGAACGTCTCGATCGCTTGCAGTGTATTATCAGTCGATAGCCCATCCGCTATCACAACTTCCATTTTATCGAGCGGATATGTTTGTGCGTAAAGAGCCGCAAGCAACTTGCGGATTGTAATTTGCTCGTTATAGCAAGGGACGATGATGGAAACAAAAGGCTGGTCAGGCATGGGTCAGGCATGGTTTCGCCGCCAAAGAAGGCGGCGAAGTTTATGGCGTAAAATTATCAGGCTGCTAGCGGTTTGCCCGGATGAGACAGGGGAAGTACAACCTCCATCGTTGTACCCATTCCGGATTTGCTTTGGACGCTTATTCTACCACCATGCGCGATCACAATTTCATAAGCGATTGCCAGCCCCAATCCTGCGCCCTGATGCCTTCCACCCTGCCGTGATGGATCCGCCCGATAAAATCGCTGGAAAATAAAGGGCAAATCCTTTTCAGGTATACCCAACCCATTATCTCTTACAGTGATGCATATTTCGCCTGGCTTTTGAAATGCATTCACCGCGACCAAACCTTCCCGTTGTGAATGCTTCAACGCGTTATCTATAAGGTTCGTAAAAACCTGTGCCAGGCGGTCTCCATCTCCAATCAAGGGAGGCAGTGATTGTGAGACGTCCAGGTCAATATTCACACCTGCCTTGCCCGACTGAGGAGTGAATTTTTCCGAAATCGAGCCGAGCAAGGCATGCAGGTCCACGGGGGACATTTTCATTTCAGCAGTGCCTGCATCGAGCTTGGCCAAGTCTAGCAGGTCGAATACCATCCTTTGCATCCGTTCTGTCTCGCCAAAGATGACTTGCGCCGCCTGCCTGCGGGATTCTTCTGTATTAGCGGTTCCGTCCAAAAGAGCCTGCGCAAATCCGTGAATGGACGTCAATGGTGTTTTCATTTCGTGCGAAACGTTTGCCACAAATTCCCGCTGTGACCTTTGACTCGATTGCACACGAGCGATCATGGAGTTGAATGCCTGCGCCATCTCCTTTACTTCGTATGGACCTTTTACCGGAACTGGCTCCACTTCCACAGAAGGCATACCGCGCGCCGCATTGACTATCCCTTGAAGCGGATTGGCGATCCAGCCAGAGATGAGGAATGCTGCAATCAAAGACAGGAACAAAGCCACCACTCCACCCAAGAAGATCACCGGCATAAACTCGTCATTAAAAATGTTCAACACAGAGAGGCGCGGACGAGGGGATGCCACCATCAGGTAGGAGCCATCCGATAGTTTTGATATGGAGTATAACCATGCTCCTCCATTTTCATCCCGCACAATCGGCAGTGCCTTTTTCAAGGAGGATTTTGCAGGAAAATTCAACGGCGACTCAGTCGCAGAAGAAGTATCATACAGAATCTCGCGCCCCTTTGAAAAGATAACAATACGGACCCCGAAGGTTTGCGCATTCCGGTCAGCCAGCGTGGTTATGGGCGGCGACTGAGGTTCGCTTGCCCGCTCCGCAAGGACTGTCTGAACGGCCCTCAGCTTCTCAGTGGTCTGACGATATAATAAAGGGTTTCTAAACAATGAAACAAAAAGCACTGTCGTTACTACGCTCAATGCAGTGATGATGATAAGAGCATAACTCAACCAAAGACGGGACCGGAGGGAGGTGAACATGAGGAAGTTTTTACACACCACGCAGTTCGCAATATGCGGTGTGTGATCCAAGATTACGAGACAAACTTATATCCAACCCCTGTCACTGTTTCGATCTTTACGTTCCCCCCTTCCAGCTTCTTACGCAAATGGGCAATATGAACGTCCACAGTGCGGGTCTGCCCGTAATAATCAAAACCCCAGGCAAGCTGGAGCAATTGTTCGCGAGAGAAGACCCGGCCGGGCGATTCTGCCAGGGTGAGCAAAAGGTCGAATTCCTGGGCACGCAGGTCCAGGTTCCGCGAAGAGAGGCGCACTTCCCTTGACACAGGATCGATGGTCAGATCGCCGCGGTGAAGCGGACTCCCTTCCGCCGGTTTCATGGATTCGCTTCTTCTCAATATTGCCTTGACCCGTGCCGTCAATTCGCGGGGATTGAAGGGCTTGGTCAGGTAATCATCTGCACCAAGCTCAAGCCCAAGGATCTTATCGATGTCTTCATCCCGGGCAGTAAGCATGATGATGGGCACAAGATTACCTGCCGAACGGAGCCTGCGGCAAACGTCAAAGCCATCCGCTTTGGGGATCATTACATCCAGCACAATTAACGCTGGCTTTTGCTTTTCAGCAGCGAGCAAAGCAGATTCGCCGTCCGCGATCTCTTCGATGCGATACCCATCCCGCTCGAGGTACATGCGTGCAAGCTGGGTGATGGCTGGCTCGTCGTCCACGAGCAGGATCAATTCAGAGGACATATTAATCAAAAGATGATGCGTACGACCTGGAATAGGTATGGATGCCTGTTATTTTGTCAGGGCAACACATTCGATCTCGACCAGGGCACCTTTGGGCAAACCTGCTGCTGCTACAGTTGTGCGGGCGGGCGGATTTTCACTAAAGACTGTGGCATAGACGGCGTTCATCTGGGCGAAGTCATTCATATCTTTGAGAAAGACAGTGGTTTTTATAACACGGCTCACATCTGTGCCAGCAGCTTCAAGTACATTTACAAGATTTGCAAGCACCTGCTTTGTCTGTTCCTCGACCCCACCAGGGACAAGTTCCATTGTGGCAGGGTCTAACCCAACCTGGCCTGCGGTATAGACCAGATCGCCTATATGGACTGCTTGGGAGTACGGACCGATGGCTTTAGGGGCTTTCTCAGTGAATATGATCTTCTTGTTCATGGTTTCCTCGTTTATTTATTGATTCTTCAATGAGTATTCTAATACGAAATGATTTGTTTTATCAAAGGAGCCATAAACAAGGCGTCACCGGGCTGAGGGGCGTATTCCCAGCCCGGTGATACCTTAACGTTTAAGTGTCCTTCTCTGTGTGCTTTTCGACAGGTTTGTTTGCCTCGCGGAATGCCTTGACTGCCTCTCGCAAGGCTTTGAACGTTCCACCCATCGATTCTTTGATCGACTTCATTTGTTCACGGGCTTCTTTGAGAGTGGTTTTTGCCTGCTCCAAATCGGTGATATTGCCATCGGCATCGAACCCGGCATGGGCGGCGATCAATGCGCCAAGTGCCTCATACTGTGGACGGGCATCTGTCAATGCGGCTTCGTAGGCATCGAGCGCTTCTTGCAGATCTGACACATCCTTGCCATTTTCGGCAGCTTTATCGATCATGCCCTGAAATTTCGCGATACGAGAATCGGTTTCTTCGAATGCCTTTCCCGTTCGTTCGTATATCTTCACAACCCGCGCCCACATCTTTTCCAGTTTCTCGGTTTTGTCTGCCGGCGGATTATCATCCACTGCAAAGGCGCCCGAGGCAGGAAGCGCTGCAAGGGCAATCATGACGACAAAAAACGCCGTCATGATTTTTATAAACATCGTTTTCATCGTGAACCTCCTTCAGGTTACGATGTTATTGTAGCCCGCGCGAGTTAGAGGGATATGGGCGGGTTGTAAAATTTTTGTAAAACGCCCGACAAGTAGAACAAGTCTATAGACTTGTTAACATTAAGGCGCTGGCAGGATGATCGGCGTCAATGTGACTGTGGGAACGGGGATCGGGGTGGGCGATAACTCCGTCCAGTGGCTATACGTAAAGTATTCGGTCAGGAATTGCGCACGTTCGCGCCCATTCATCGGGCGCGGACGTGAAAAGTCTTCGAGCATGGCCGTAAGTAATTCGACGCCAAGGTACTTTCCATTGTAGAAAACATGGCGGTCGATGAACTCGCGGCGAGTTTCGTCGATCACCGAACCATCGGGGAGCTCATAGGTCATCTGGTCGAAGAATAAATTCCCCAGCCCAAAGTGAATGAATGAATTGCCCCGAAACTCCATCAGGTGTGGATAATGCGCCTGGCTGCCACTGACAACCGTCGCCCCGGCATCGGCAACGGCATGGAAACCACCTTCGTGCATATAGCAGGGTCCAGGGTGGTAGCATTCTTCATGCTGGAAGGTAAAAATGACCATGTATCCTTTTGCGACGGTATCTTTAACCTGATTTGCGAAGAACGCATAATCGCAATCTGCAGCCCCAGGCTGAAAATCCGTTGCCTTGACGATCTTGTATGAAACCTTTCCGTTACAGCCCATGAAGGCGATCTTATTCCCATTCACTTCCAGTAG
>CAZYLM010000129.1:0-2197 GCA_964648645.1 uncultured Anaerolinea sp. | reverse complement strand
TGGATTTCTTCGAATGGGATAATGGCTGGACTAAATGGCTGTGTCCAAGCCTCATTTAGAATCAGATCCTTCGTAACGGTTCTCACTGCGCCCGAAGCGGGCTCTCCCAACAGGGCGGTCAATGCCGTCAGAGTTGATTCTGTCATAAGCAAGGGCTGACCGGTACCGGTCAGGGATGAACCGCCCTGCCAAGCTGAAGTCAACTCTGCAGATGTAACTCCGTCCATCACTGTTGGGAATGGCGCAACAAGCGCATAAATCCACAAAGAGCCAGCGCTGGCAACATCCAATTTTTGTGTAGCGCTCTCGGGCGCATCAACAATGGGAAGACCGCTCGATTTTGCAGCAGCGCGCAAATCATCCGGTACCGCAGGGCTGATCCACAACGCATCAGGTATGGGAGTTTGTGTTGCGGTTGGCGGGGCAGGAACAGTTGTTACGGGCAGGGCGGTCGGCGTGGATGAAACACACCCAGAGAGGATTATCGAAAACAGGAGGAGTAGAGAGATTTTTTTCATTTACATTCCAAAAGAAAAGTACGAAGTGCACACACCTCGTACTTATATCTTCGCCAGCTTAAGCGCATGTGAGTATCAGTTCACTGTCAATTTTGCCTTTGTGTATGATTTCAACGCGGCTTCATCGACCGTCACGCCCAACCCATGGCCGTCTGGAACACTGATAGTCGAATCGGAATTAAGCGAGAATCTTTCAAAGGTGATATCTCGTTTGTAATAACGATCGGATGCTGAGACATCACCAGGGAGATTGAAATTGGGCAGGGAGGACAGTGCCAGATTCGACGCACGTCCAATGCCGGTCTCTAACATGCCGCCACACCAAACGGGCATACCGTGTTGCCGGGCAAGGTCATGTGTTTGAATCCCCTGACTCAAACCACCGAGCCTTGCCGCTTTGATGTTGATGATCTTGCAGGCATTCATCTCGATGGCGTATCGCGCATGTCGCGGAGAGATAATGCTCTCATCCAGGCAGACGGGGGTATTGAACTTTTTCTGGAATTTATGATGGTCCCAAATGTCATCTTCGAAGAGCGGTTGTTCGATAAGCAGCAGGTTAAGATCGTCGAGGGGTTTCAGTGAATCAGTGTCGTTCATCGAATATGCCGAGTTGGCATCCACTTGCAGCCGCATTTCCGGGAACGCCTTGCGTACAGCTTGCGCAAACTTTACATCCTTGCCGGGCTTGATCTTGAGTTTAACACGGGTGTAACCGCTCTTGACGTATTCCGTAACGGTTTCAACCAGCAATTCGGGTGTTTCCTGGATCCCTACCGAGACGCCCACTTCGACCTTATCGCGAACGCCGCCGAATAATTGTTTCAATGATTTTCCTTCGCGTTTTCCGATGAGATCCCAAAGCGCCATTTCCACACCTGCCTTGGCAAGGTGATGCCCGCGGATGCTTTCCATTTGTGTTTGAAAGTCGTCAGCGTCTTTAATATCCTTGTTGAGGACGAGCGGCACGATGAAATCCCGAAGGGTCGGCATGGCTGTTCCGATAGTTTCGTAGCTGTACCCCGGGTTATAGGAGGCAACACACTCCCCCCAGCCAATCAACCCTTCCGAATGGACTTCGACAACTATACACTCGCGTTCGGTATCACGCCCAAACGATGTTTCGAACGGTGCAACCAGCGGCATGGAAATGTGATGGAGAGTTACTGTTTCAATTTTCATGGAGTTCCTAAAACAACCTAGTTATTGTTTCCTTGTTCGTCTGTGATCTTGATCCCGCGAAGCGCATCATCGAGACTGGTGGCCTCAAGGCGCACACCGGGTGTGGGCGTTCCACAGTAAGGGCATATATTCCAAGGCAATTCCATCAAACGGGAACAGTTGTGACAGGATTTCTTCAATTTGGTATGACAATTCGGGCAGACCTGCCAATCTTCTTTCACACGCCGCTCACAGCCCGGGCACAATGGGAGGTCTTCCAAAGCTTGAAGCAAGGCTTCCTCTTCCAAAGTTCGCTGATATTCCTCTTCAAGTGTCCGCGGTGGGCGAAGGATGAGATACACCAACGCGCCAGGCAGACTTAAGACGGCGACAAGCAAAGCCGAAAGGGTTTGAACCAACGGATCGCGCGCCCGCGAACGAATATCACGATAGGTCCACACTACAAGGCTGATCCACAATGCAACCAGGAATGCGCCGGCAAAGGCGGTCAACACAAG
>CAZYLM010000128.1:0-7804 GCA_964648645.1 uncultured Anaerolinea sp. | reverse complement strand
GGCTCCCCGCCCCCAACGCGATCAATAAAATACCGAATGCCAGAGGCATGCCCAGACAGTAAAACCAGAAATTCAAACCGGAATTTTGCTGAATGCTGAACATCCACCAAGCAGTAAAGACGGTCATCAGGATGCCGATCCAAAGAAAGGCACCGGAAAAGCGATGAGCCCGCAAACGGACCGCATCGATCTCAGGAGCGGCGGATCTTTCCTCCTTTGAAGTTGGCTCAGCCATAATGACCTCGGGGTCCGCCGAAGCCTCTTCCTCCGCAGACTCATCCAGCGCTCGCATCAGGTTTGCAGCTTCTTCCGCACTGATCTTGCCGTCTGCGACCATTTGTAAAATCTTTTTTCTCTCCTCTGAAGACATTACAAGCCTCCTTCCAATGCTGATAAAAGCTTTTCCGCTTCTTCTGCGCTGATCTTCTTCTCTTGAAGCATCTTCAAGATCGCCAGCCGTTCTTCATCTGTTGCCTGTTGCCTGGGTGTAACGGGAACACCTTTGGGCGAAAAGTTCCAATTCCAACGACCAATCTCAAGCGCCACCTTACCCCGCCCGCGCTTTTCCGCATCGCGGACCTTCTGTTCGATGCGGCGATTTGCAGCTTCGATCTTGCGGTTGGCGCGCTCGGTAGCCTGCTCCACCCGGCGTGAAATGCGGTCTCCAAATCCGGACCAGTCCATACCCATGCCTGCAAAGTTACCGAAATCCTCGGCTGATTCCCCTGCATCGGACCGGTTCGAAACACGGATGTCACCGCCGGCGCTGAGCACAACCTTGGCAGAGCCATCACCCAAAGTCAACGTTCGATTTGTGGTGTCATCATTCTCAACCCCATCCCACTCTACATGGATATCATCCGCACTCATGGAAATTTCTGCGTTTGCTTTCGGCGGCAGGACGAGCAAAATATCATCCCCCGCGTTTACGTTATAGGAGTTACCGGGCTTGGGATTGATATACATCACCACATCTTCACCCACATTTGCAGTAACGCTCCCACGCACGTCACGCAATGCAAGATCATCAGATACCGAATCAAGGTTCACACTGCCGTCCACATCACGGATGGAGACATCGGAGCCCGCTTTACGGACGGTTAAATTTCCCTTGCCACCGCGCAGGCTAAAGTCTGCTTGAACCGTATCTAAAGCGACAGAATTCACATCCCGCATGGACAGGTCACCAGAGACTTCCTTCAATTCAATGCCGCCCATCACACCGCGGATGGAGGCATCGCCGTTAATTTGGGAGATCAATATAAGCGCGCCTTTGGGAACGCGAACGGAAAGGTCATCGTCGCAGGAAATTCGGACCTGATCCCCATCCTGGCGTACATTCATCACTTCATCGTCTGCCTTAAGGAGAATATCGTCTCCTTCCCAACCGACGAGGCTGAGGTCGCCGGCCACCGATTCAATTTCAATTCGGGGAGTCCTTCCAGCATTGATCGTCTTGGACATGGCTTATTCCTCCTCACCCCGCAACATGCGCATGGCTTGTTCGGCAGTGATCTTTCCGGCTTCCAGTTCTGCAATGACATCTCTACGAGCCCCTTCGTCCAACTCAGGCGCCTCATCCCTGCCGGGCTCATAACCGAGCTTGCGAATCACCTCATGCAGGCGATTGCGGATCGTGGGGTAAGAACCCCAGCGTTCTTCCTGTTCCATACGGTTGATCTTGCCTTCGCATCGCACGAAAGAGATCACGAATTCAACCTGCTCCGGAGACAGATTCGAAAACTGCCCCATTGCGAACTGACCCTCGATCGAGGTATCGCAGCTGGAGCAGTGCAGGCGGACAACTTCCATTTCAGATTGGCAGATTGGGCAACGAGATGGCGCAGGTCGCATATTAGGTCTCTCCGATTTATAATTGGCGAGGAGTAGAGTTTTTCTACGAACAATTAAGATATTTAAGCCGCTTTTACGAAAAATCAAGACTGAAGTACTAAATCCTAATAAAATTATACTCATTATTTACTTTTTGTCAAGTACAAATAAGGAATTTCAATTCAAATATAAAGATTATTGATTTTTACCTTAAAATTCTCAATATTCCCGGAGGTACATGTGATTCGCTCCCTTTACTACAAGCCCGGAAAACCCATCCGCACTGAAATCCCACCTGCCGAGTTTCCCCGGCTCATCCGCGACCGCAAGGGGATGCTGTGGGTGGACTTCATCGGCGAACCAAGCGAAGAAGCCGATCCGATCCTACGCAGTTTTGGCTTCCACCCGCTTGCAATTGACGATGCCCTACAAGAAACCCATACTCCCAAGGTCGATGACTGGGGTGATTATCTTTATATTGTTTTGAGCATTTTGAACTACCGGCAGGAGAATGGTATGTTCGACGCGGAAATGGACGAGTTGGATGTCTTCCTCGGTCAAAACTATTTGGTAACCTTTCATGATCAACTGCTAACCGCCGTTGAGGATACATGGATCGCCTGCCAACGCGATATCCGCCATGTACAGGATGGCGCCGACCACCTCCTCTACCGGATCGTGGATTCATTGGTTATGAGTTACATGCCCCTGATCGAGGATATCGATGCACAAGTGGATCAGATCGAGGATAGGGTCTTCGACAGACCGCATCCAGAGATCCTCGAACAGATATTTGCACTCAAACGCATCCTCCTGACCATGAGGCGAATACTTCTCCCCCAGCGGGAGGTACTGAACAAACTTGCCCGTGATGATTACCGAGTGATCGACCCGCGCGACCGGGTTTTTTTCCGCGATATTTACGACCATCTTGTCCGCCTCCACGATCTGAACGAATCCCTGCGTGACCTGGTCAGTGGAGCATTGGATACTTATCTTTCGGTTACAAACAACCGCATGAATGAGATCATGAAGGTCCTAACCATCATTACCACCTTTTTCATGCCCATCACCTTCATCACCGGTTTCTTCGGGATGAACTTCTTCGAGCCGGTTGCCCATCTGGTGGGTTGGACCAGTCAGCAGGTTTTTACTGCCGCCCTGGCAACCATGGTTGGGCTGCCCTTCGTCATGTACCTTTGGATGCGCGGCAGGACCTGGATTTGACATGTAATTTCGTCTAAAAATATCCTTGACACAGAACAGGCGTTCGAGTATCATTCATACATAGCACAAATGAGCGAAGAATGCTCGGTACCTATGCCAAGTCAATGGCAGGAGGCTTGAAATGATGATGGTTCGAAAAAGCAAGGGAATCGGCGAACGCCACCAAAAAATCCTGGATTTTATCGCGTCCTATCAACGCGAACATAAGCACCCCCCTTCCATTCGGGAAATCGGGGAGCATTGTGATATCTCCTCGACATCGGTCGTCAATTATTATCTCGATCAACTGGAAAAAGCTGGTCTGCTCGAACGTGACCGCAAGATTTCGCGCGGGATGCGTCTAATTGGGGACAACAACCCCCTGGGTGACATGCTTCGCGTTCCGTTGATGGGCGTTATTCAGGCTGGTGAACCCATTCTGGTTCCATCCGAATCACCCTTCACTCCCGAAGACTCTGTTGAGATCGCCATGTCCATGATGCCCTCCAAGGAAAAAGGGAGAGACCTCTTCGCCCTGCAGGTCCAGGGAGACTCGATGATCGATGCCATGATCAACGATGGTGATATCGTGATCTTGAAACCCGCGCAAGATGCTCGCAACGGCGAAATGGTGGCAGTCTGGCTTACCGAGCGGAATGAAACCACGCTCAAATATTTCTATAAAGAAAAAGATGGTTACAGGCTCCAGCCTGCAAACCCCGCCTTCAAACCGATCATGGTAAAAAAGAGCGAAACCCTTGATATTAAAGGAAAAGTTGTCATGGTCATCCGCAAGATGGAACGACAAGTGGCGTAAGGCCAAAGGAAAAGAAAAAAAAGAGACCATCCGTTATGGATGGTCTCTTTTTTTCTTCCGAACAAATTACTCGACGACAACCTGAGCGCCAGCTTCTTCGAGCTTCTTCTTGGCATCCATCGCGGCATCCTTGCCCACGCCAGTGAGGACCTTGGATCCAGCGGTTTCGGCAAGAGTTTTGGCTTCGCCGAGACCGAGGGAGGTCAACTGGCGAACCACTTTGATGACGTCGATTTTCTTGGCGCCTGCATCCTTGATGACCACATCGAATTCGGTCTTCTCTTCGACAGGTTCAGCAGCAGCGGCAGGACCGGCAACAGCCATGGCGGCCACCGGAGCAGCGGCGGAAACGCCCCATTTTTCTTCGAGCATTTTCACGAGGTCAGCGGCTTCGAGAACGGAAAGGGTGGAAAGTTCATCCACGAGTTTAGCGAGCTTGTCAGACATTGTTTAGCACTCCTTGCTAAGTAAAAGTTAATTTTGGAAACGAAATTGCGAGTTGGCTCGCATAAACTATGCAGCAGCCTGCGCGCTCTCAGAGTGCGCTTTGATGACGGCGGCCAATCCGCGAGCGGGTTCTGCAAGTGTGCGGACGAGTTTGCCAGCCGGGGCTTGCAAAACGCCGAGCAGAGTTGCGCGCATAACGGGCAGCGGCGGCAGGTCAGACAGTGCCTTGACCTGGGCGGGATTCAGAGCCTTGCCAGCCATGAAAGCGCCTTTGACCTTGACGAACTCATTGCCTTTTGTGGCATCGGTCAGGGCTTTTGCGGTGGAAGCAGGATCTGAAAACGCGAACGAAACGGCCGTGGACTTGACCAGCATGTCACCGGGAACATCCATGTCATTGTCAGCGAAGACGCGCCGAACAAGCGTATTCTTGACTACATGGAATTCACCGCCGGATTCGCGGATCTTCGCGCGGAGATTATCGAGCGATTTCATGTTCGCGCCCGTATACTCCACAAGAATGACCGCCTGGCTGCGTTTTACCCAGTCGTTATACTGGGTAAGCACCTCTTCCTTGCGTTGCTTGGAAATTGCCAAAGGGTTCACCTCCTTTCAAAAAAAGTCTTTGCCACTTTCGCAGGCAAAGACTTTTTCGCACTCCCTCACGGGAGAACAGCGCGGAGGCGCTGATATATGCTACTAGGTCCTCACCTGAGCAGGATATTAAGTTCTCCTTCGGTCAATTGCTCCGCACGACCTCTGCAAGAACACCCGCCTTCATAGGCGAAGTGGTATTTCAGGAATTATAGGATATCTTGCTTATCCTTCTCCAGCAATGTGTTCATTGGGATCGACCTTCACGCCGGGTCCCATGGTGGAGGCAACGGTAATTCGTTTCACGAAGTTGCCTTTTGCGCCCGAAGGGCGGGATTTATTGATCGCGTCCATCAACGCAACATAATTCTCATAAAGTTTCTCTTCATCGAAAGAAGCCTTGCCGATGGAAACGTGAATATTATTGCTCTTATCGAGGCGGTATTCCACACGACCGGCTTTCGCTTCCTTGATTGCACGCTCGAGATCTTGGGCGGGGACTACTGTCCCAGCTTTGGGGTTCGGCATCAAACCGCGCGGACCAAGCACACGACCCAGACGTCCCACCTTCCCCATTGCATCAGGGGTGGCAATGGCGACGTCGAAATCGAGCATGCCGCCTTCGATCTTCTTCAAGGATTCATCGTCATCAGCAACGAAGTCCGCGCCTCCCGAACGAGCAGTCGCGGCGCCTTCACCTTGAGCAAAAACCAGGACGCGAACGGTCTTGCCCAAACCGTGAGGGAGTACGACCACATCACGTAGCTGCTGGTCAGACTGACGTGAGTCCAACGTAGTGCGCATGTGGACTTCGATGGTTGAATCGAATTTGGTAATGCTCGTCTCTTTTGCTAGAGCCACGGCATCTTTTGCCGGATAGATCTTGTCAATATCGACTTTGGCGAGAGCCGCCAGATATTTCTTTCCGTGTTTTGCCATTTTATCCTCCGTGGTGATAACGGACAGCCCAAAGCCATCCTCCCACAATTAATTAGTCAATTACCGTAATGCCCATCGAACGGGCGGTGCCTTCGATCTGCTTCATCGCGCCTTCGAGGTCGATCGCATTGAGGTCTTTCATCTTCAACTCAGCGATCTCCTTAACCTGCGCTCGGGTCACCTTGCCAACTTTGTCCTTGTTCGGTGTGCCGGAGCCTTTTTCCACCTTGGCGGCTTTTCTCAAAAGCACAGCTGCAGGCGAGGTCCGTAACACGAATGTGAACGATCCGTCGGTAAAGATTGTGATCTCAGCGGGGAGAATCTCACCCGGGCGATTGGAGGTGCGGGCGTTATATTCCTTGCAGAACGCCATGATGTTGATACCATGGCTCGCCAAAGCAGGACCCACCGGGGGGGCCGGGTTTGCCTTTCCAGCTTCAAGCTGGAGACGTACGATTGCTTTTAGTTTCTTTGCCATTTCTTTTACTCCTGTGGTTTTAGCGGGTCATTTTGGGAGACCCTCCCACCGCATCAGGCTTTGTTTTAGCCTGCTACTGTCTATTTTATTTTTTGCCTACACTGTTACGACTTCTCGACCTGCAAGAAGTCCAACTCTACGGGCGTTTCGCGCCCAAAGAAACTGACCATCACACGGACCTTGCTGCGCTCCATGTCGATTTCGGAGACCACCCCGCGGAAGTCGTTGAACGGTCCATCGATAATGCGGACACGCTCGCCCTGCTTGAATGTGACCTTGACCGTCGGCGAATCTGCTTCCGTCCGCTTCACGATCTGCGCCACTTCCTCCGGGCGAAGCGGAGTTGGGCTGTTCCCCATCCCAACGAAACCTGTCACACCGGGAGTGTTGCGGACTACATACCAGGATTCCTCGGTCAACGCCATGTTGACGAGAACATAACCGGGAAATATGTGACGCTCAACCGTACGGCGTTTGCCATCCTTGACTTCGATCTCTTCCTGCATGGGAATGAAGACATCGAAAATGCGATCCTTCATTCCCATGGTTTCGATGCGCTGCTCAAGATTATGGCGAACCTTGTTCTCGTAACCTGAGTAACAATGAATCACATACCATGCCGGTCCCTCGACGGTAGTCTCAACCGGAGGAAGGTTCGAGGGGAGCTTCGCTTCGGATGCCGGAGCAACCTCAGGTTCCGGATTGGAATCGGATACTTCCGCCGGAGCATTTTGCTCCACGGGTTGTTCATCCATCGGTTCCTGCCCGATTGTCTCCTGCGGTTCCGGTAAATCCATCACAATTCCTTTATTCGAATTATACGCCAAGCATCAGGTTGAGGAGTTCTTTTGCGAGCGCATCGACACTGGCGAGGAAAAGACCCATCACAACCATCACCAACAGAACCAGGAGGGTCAGACGACGTGCTTCGGGCCAGGTGGGCCAGCTTACTTTCTTCAACTCGCCGGTCGTTTCCCGGTAATAGCGTTGGACGGCATTTTCCTTCTTCTTGACTTGCTTTGCTTTCTCAGCCAAGGTTTTGCTCCTTCAGGTTTTTACGGCTAAAACGCCGCTGGGCGCGGCGTTGCCTTAGGCAGGCCAGGTAGGACTTGAACCCACAACCGCTCGTTTTGGAGACGAGAGCTCTGCCAATTGAGCCACTGGCCTAAAAGTGTCAGGTGCTTCAGTGTCACGTACCAAGAAAACACCTGATACGTGACACTTCGCACTTGACACGTTTTACTACTTTGTTTCGCGATGTACTGTGTGCTTCTTGCAGCGTCCGCAGTACTTCTTGAATTCCAACCGGTTCGGATCGTTACGACGATTCTTCTCGGTGGTGTAATTCCTTTCCTTGCAATCACTGCATTGCAGGGTGATCACAGGGCGGATATCCTTCTTCTTTGATGCCATTTTACTACCTTGCTTTCAATTACTTACGCAATGATCTTGGTGACGACACCAGCACCGACGGTCAGACCGCCTTCACG
>CAZYLM010000127.1:0-7817 GCA_964648645.1 uncultured Anaerolinea sp. | reverse complement strand
TATTTTACAAAATGGAGTATCCGTTTATGTGTAAGCCATCTGCTCGACCGGCACACGCTTGCGCTGCTGGCGTTTGATGATACGTTCGGCGGCGATGCGCGTCTGGCGATATTGTGCATTGCGGATGATGAGCTTCATGAACTTGGTGTGATTCGTAGCGGGGTCATTCAGGAGCGAGAAATCGGCAGAGCCCGGCTCGGTCGGCGGATAGAAAATACCGCAGTTGGGGTTGATCTCGAGCATATAGATCGAGCCATCCGCATCCATACGGTAGTCACAGCGGGCATACCCATTGCCGCCGAGTTCTTTGAAGACGCGTACGGTCTGTTCGCGCAGAGTCTTTTCAATGCGCGGATCACTGACCACAGTGACTGACATCTTTTCGTAATCGACCCATTTCATGTCGTAATGCTTGAAGGATTCGCCTTCCGGGAAGAGGAATTCGACAGGGGTAAAGGTGTACGGCTTGTTGGGGTTGGAAGGATTCTCCGCGACAAGGCAGGTGAACTCGCGCCCTTCGATGAATTCCTCGATCAAAGCGCGCCCAAATTCGGCAATTGCGAGATTCAACTGTTCACGCAATTCATTCACGGTCGAAACGCGCGAGTTGCGGCGGATGCCAACACTGGCATATCCATGAGGCGGCTTGACGAGCATCGGAAATTTCAGCCGTTTTGCGATCTTCTCCGCATCTTCAGACCGGTTGGTAAAAGCCCAACTAGGCGTCGGGACGGAGACACGCTTTGCAGCATTCTTCATTTCATCGCGGGTGGGATCAAAGAATTTCGAATCAGCACCAGTAAATGCAGCATTATATTTTTCAAGCGCCTTGACCAGGGCGATCCCCGAAAGTGCATCATCGGGTGTACCGTCGCATAAATTGACGAACACATCGACCCCTTCGTTCATCAATTGCTTGATCTGTTTCTCAACCTGGGTCGGTTCCACGTGATGTTGTTTCCATCGATACCCTTTCATATAAGGAGATGGATCGTACGGTATGTCGTTCTCGTCGGGCGTGCTTGTCAATACACAGATATACATGAGTTTTCCTTTATTTGTATCTCTCTCTTTATCAATCCTGTTCTACTGGCGTAGAAGATTTTTATTTTTACCTCAACGATCATATGCATTCAACATATAATCATAAATAAACAACAATGATTCATTGCTTACCTATGATTATTTTATACAACAATTCATTTATGTAAAGGTTTTTGAACAGGTTTTTATCTTAAAATATTCTATTGTTTTATCAGTCGTTTATCATCAAATCAACGGTATGCCATTAAGGTTTTTAAGGAATTTAACGTCTTTAAGAAATGAAGGTTCTCTCTCTGATTCTGATATATCTGACAACACCACTCTTCTCATCATTGTGTTCTCGTGTCTTTCAGAAGGCACAACCAATAAACAAGCCGGCTGGAACTATCCAACCGGCTTGTTTTCAACATCAAGTTGCCAACCTGTCAACAAACGATCGACATGACTATTGTTTCTTTTTTGATTTATTGATCGCTTGTTTCCACCTTAAGTATCCTGTCCAGCCGGAAGGTCCGTTCGGCTTCACGTGTATGACAGTATGCTTGAAGATACAGGTAATCAGACAAACCGATGACCTCCTTCGGTGTGATCCAGCGCTCGGAGGTATCGCCGTCCTTATCCATGTATTGAATGAAAAGGCGTTTACCACTGTGAATGGCTTCGCTTAACTCGGTGGGAAGGTATATCCCCTCGCGGGGCCAGGCAGGCGAATTGTAAATGCCGATCAGGTCTTCTAGGGATTTATCCACGGTTTTGAGCGAATCGACCATGGAAAAGAAAAGATTCTTCATGGTGACCGCGTCGGCAAAGGCGCGCGATCCCTGGATATACGTGGTAAGCCGAAAATCCTGCGCAAGATGCTTGAGGCTGTATGATGGCAGTTCGTAGTAGTCGCGCGCCAACAGAAGCGTATCGATCAGATTGGGAAGTTCGATGATGCGGCCGAGTTTACGGTATTCATGATCGAGAAATTGAATATCGAACTTGGCATTGTGGCAGACAATGATCCCCTCGCCCAAAGCCAGCCCGACCTCATCGGCAACATCGGCAAAGCGTGGTTTGCCCTTCAACGATTCGACTTCCAATCCATTGACATGAACAGCCGACGGCGAAAGCTCACGCTCGGGGTCGAGAAGCAGGTCAAGGGTCCGCTTGATGCGCTTGCCTTCGGTCACGATCACAGCGATCTGGCAAATGCGGTCCCCGAACCACGGAGAAAGCCCGGTGGTTTCGATATCCAAAAATACAAAACGGGTATTTGAGATTTCAAGCATGCGGCGAGTATAACAAGAAGGCGTCAGTTTTTGAACCGACGCCTTATGTAAGAATTCAGTTTTTCAAACGAAGAACCCGACCCCCATTGCGCGCGGACCGGCATGAACAACAATGGCTGGTGGCAATTCATAGATGGGGATGCGGGGAACATCGATCCTGGACTTCAATTCATCGACCAGGACCTCCGCCTCTTTCTCCGCCTCAACTTGCAGCACACACAAGCGAGCATCCTCGCCGCCTCGGCATTGCTCGACCGCAATCTCCACAAGCCGTGCAAGTGCGCGTTTCTTCGTCCTCTGCTGCTCGAAAGATTCCACCTGCCCGTCCTTTATTTGCAAAATAGGTTTGACCTCCAGCAGTTCTGCCACCAAACGTTTCGCCCCGCCGATGCGCCCGCCTTTCGCAAGGTATTCGAGCGTATCCACAAGGAAGTAGATTCGCCCGCGTGGGATCATTTCATTGAGCCTTGCCACAATTTCATCAGCAGACCCGCCTGCCCTTGCCATATCATCTGCTAAAAGCACGAGCGAACCGAGGTTGCAGGAGATGGTCAAAGTATCCACAATGCGGACATCCACATCCGGGAATTCCTGTGCGGCGGTTTGCGCGGATCGGACAGTGCCGCTCGCCTTACCCGTTGGCGCGACGACAATAACACTTTCTTTTTTCTTCCTTGCCTCCTCGAAAACAGGAAAATACAGCGGCGGCTCCGGGGCGGCAGTTTTGGGGAGTGCCTTCGAGGCTTTAAGTTTTTGTAAGAATGTTCCGGTGTCGAGGTCCCTGTCATCATGGAAGGAATCCTCTCCAAAGATGACAACTTGCGGGATCACTGGTATCCCACGTTCAGTGAGCATACTACGCGGTAGACCGCATGTGGTATCAGCAACGATGATGGTCATAAGAGCCTCCCGGATTCAATTGTATTCCCCTTTGGGGGGCAAAAGAACTGTAGAAAGAAATGTTTTTTTGATTACATCTCCCTCAGGGGCTCAATCCATCTGGAGTTTTTTCTTCCCGGCGCTCAGAAACTCATCATACAAAGCCTCCAATTCCCGGTTCGAACCGCGCACCCCTTCGATGACTTTCTCAGTCCATAGCAGATATTCCTGTTGGCGTTTCAACGGCCAATCGGCTGGCGGTGAGTTGACGATATCCCCCACGTTGCAGATCTTATCCGCCAACTTAAGGAGCTTTGCACTCGGCGATTTATGAGCCGCAGTTTCGACCTGCAGTTGTTTGCGGACATCCTTTGGCAGGCTTTTATCGTCTGTGACTTCAAGAACCAATCCTAAAATTTCTTCACCGAATTCCTGACGAAGGTCTTCAGCCGTGGCGTCGGTATCTTCGATGGTGTCATGCAAGATCGCAGCGGCGAGCAACGCTTCATTGCGCACCCCGCCGACGGAATACAAAGTCTCCGCTACCTGGATCGGATGATTGATATATGGGGAAGATTTTGAATCTTTTCGACGCTGGTCATTATGCTTCTCTGCTGAAAAGCGCATGGCTTTGAGTATTAAACCGACTGCAGTATCCATTCATTGTCCTTTGAATTAGCGAGTTGCATATTCGTGTGCAATTGACATTAACTTCTAAACCTTGCCGTCATGACCGGTCGGTGAGCATGTTCCATGATCTCTGCCGTCACGTTTGCCGAGTACATTTGCCGCAGGGAGTGAACGCTGTACGACGAGCCCATACACAACAGGTCATGATTGCCCTCGCTTATTTCGGTGAGGATCTCTTCGATCACATTGCCGCGTCTCACTTTCACAGATGCGTTCAACCCTGCCGCCTGCGCATTTTCAAGTGAACCCCGCAAGCTTCTTCCCACCGGCGTGTCGGTTTGGGTCAGGGTCTGCCAATGTGTGTTCATCTCTTTCGCCGTCGGGTAATCGAACTCGATGGGCGGGATGACGTGTAAAAGCGTCACCTCTGCGCCGCACGCTTTTGCGACCTGCATGGCAATGTGTTCCGCATTGACGTCGTATCCCAGCCCGCCTACACTAATCAAAATCTTTTTCACTGGTAGTTGCGTTTCGGGCACATACAACAAGGGCTGGGTGATATCTTCAAGAAAAGTTCTGATCGAGCGCCCCGTCATCATTCGCTGGATCTGTGGACGTCCCAACCGTCCCAATACCACGATCGAATCCTCTTTCTTCGCTTCGATGGGAACGATCTTCTCGGCGCTTCCATTGCGGACCTTGAGCCTGTACTCTATCCCTTGGGCTTCAAACAAGCTGACGGCTTTCTCGAAAACCGTTTCCAAAGGGTGAGCTGAGTCGATCGCGGCGGGATCCGGTTTCTCGGTCACACCAAGAAGCGTGATTTTCGAAGCGAGGGTCTTCGCAAGCCAGGCCCCCTGTTCGACGGCTGGGAAGCTTTCTTTCGTCCCATTGGTAACGATCAGAATATCTGAGTCCATAAAATAATTCCCATCATCGAAAAAGAATCACACCCAAAACCCCCGCGCCTAACAAGACAAGCGGAGACGGTACTTCAAACCACAATGCCGCCGCGCTCAAGGCGGCGATAAGAAGTGTACGTTTGCCTACGCTTTTGGTCTGCCCAACCCGGAACAACTCCCACGCCACCAACACGATCAATGCCGCCACGGCAGGACTCATCCCCTTCACAAAGCCTTCCAGCCAGTCCTCATGCTGGACCTGCTGCAAGATGAGCGCAACCACAAACATCATCACGGTGGGTGGCAGCATTGCGCCAAGCAACGCAACGAAAACGCCCGGCACACCGCCTGCCGCATAACCGACGAACATAGCCAACTTCAATGCTTCACTGCCCGGCAGGAAGTTCGAGAACCCGACCGCTTCGACAAATCGTTCTTCTGTCATCAATTTGCCGACAGCTTCTTTATAGAGCAACCCCACCGAAGCCGGACCCGAAGGCGAAAGCAGGTTCACCTTTAGGAACATCCAGAATAACTGTGTCCACTTGTTGTTCATGATGCGGAGAGAAAGATCACGCCGATGATCCCGGCGATGATGATGACAAACCTCTCAGGGATCTTGAGCCACATGGCAGTAAAGCTCGCCAAAGCCAGCCCCCAGCCGAACCAACTCATACCGCCGCCTTTTTCGAATATCTTCCAGGCCGTAAAAACCATCAGGACAGCGATGGCAGGAGTCAACCCCTCGACAAAGCTATTGACCCATGCCTCGCGCCGAAGGCGGTGCAGGATCATCGTCACCCCAAGGATGATGACCGTCGGCGGCAGGATGGAAGCGACTAGCGCAACCAACCCACCGGATATCCCCCCTGCGGCATACCCAATATACATTGCCAGTTGAAGCGCGTCGCTGCCCGGCAGGACGGATGAAAACCCAACCGCCTGAACGAATTGCGCCTCTGTCACGAACCGACCGACCGCCTCATGATACAACAACCCCACCGAGGCGGGACCGGACGTGCTGAGCAGGTTGACTTTTAGGAAGGTCCAGAAGAGTTGTAAGAGAATATCCACGCCCTCGAGTTTATCACGCGATAACAGCCCCCTCCATTTTCAACAGCCACTCCTTGGTCCTTAGCCCTCCCCTGCCACCATACCCGTGGAGTTTGCCATCCGTGCCAAGCACGCGGTGGCATGGGATGATGATGGGCATGGGGTTCATGGCGTTGGCAGCACCTACGGCGCGATAAGCCCGCGGTCGGTCGATCTCGCGGGCAATGTCAATGTAGGTGCGGGTTTCGCCATATGGGATTCGGTATACGGCTTGCAAAGCCTCGCGTTGGAAGGGCGTGAAGAAGATCCAGTCGATGGGAATGGTGAAAGCGGTACGCTTCCCAGCTAGGTATTCCTTTAGTTCCTTTGCATAGGGGGCGGTTTTTCGTTGATTGGGCTCGGGAGTGCGTTTGATCTTCTTTAAATAGGCATCCAGCTCGGGCTGGTTATCCGCCCACTCGACGGCAACCAAGCCCAAGTCTGAAGCAACGAGGCGAAAATCCCCAAGGGGAGAGCCGGTCAATTCGCCAAGAAACAGCTGTAATGGAGAAGAAGTCACAGGTCAAATCCTCGACTATAAAAATACCCTACTTCCGCTTACAAAACGGATAATTGTTCGACAATCGTAGGGCAATCGTAGGGTTAGCGTCAAGTAGGTTTCGGATAACCATGATAAAAATACGTTCGTAAGGTGATTTCTCTTCTCCTCCTTTCAAAGGGAACCGCGGTCGGCGTCCGCGGTTCTCGTATTTTAACGGGTCTGGGCGGGTATAATCTGGCCAATTCTACGATTCGAGGTTGATATGCCAGTAAAAATCACCATTATCGGCTTGGGACAGATCGGCGCTTCGATTGGGCTGGCGCTTGCCGCTCATAAAGACAAGGTTTTCACCACCGGCCACGACAAGGAGATCGGTGTGGAAGGGCGGGCAAAAAAGCTTGGTGCAGTCGATCAGACAAACCACAACCTCCCCGCTTCGGTTGAGGACGCAGATTTGGTGATCCTTGCACTGCCGGTTTCAGAAATTCGCGATACCTTCCGTTACATTGCCCAGGACCTTCGTAAGGATGCTGTTGTGGTGGATACCGCACCCGTTAAAGCGGAGGTCGTCAAGTGGGCGCAGGAATTCCTGCCCGAATCTGCACATTATGTAGGAATCGTCCCCGCCATTTCGGCGAAGCACATATCCGCGACGGAGACGGCTCTGGACTCTGCCCGGGCTGACCTGTTTGCGAAAGGCATTTTCCTCGTTTCTACCCCTCCCAGAGTCTCTGGTGAGGCAGTAAAACTTGTTTCTGACCTTATTGACCTGCTTGGAGCCACACCTGTGCTGACAGACTTCGTCGAATCCGATGGGCTGATGACCAGCGTCCACCTGCTTCCGCAATTAATTTCCGCAGCACTATTGAACTCAACGATCGGGCAACCCGGTTGGAACGACCTGCGCAAGACGGCAGGCCGCAATTTTTATGCCGCCACATCCGCACTGGCAGACTCGGACGGCGCTGAATCTCTCGGCACGGCTTCGATCCACAACCGTGAGAATACCATTCGCTCTTTGAATAATTTCATCAACGCGCTCATCGACCTGCGCGACAACCTGGAAAGCGATGAAGCCGCCTTCCGTCAGCGACTATCCGCCGCACTGAATGGACGAATCAACTGGCTGATGGAGCGCAACAAAGCCGAATGGACCCAGATGCCCGACGATAGCATCGAACGCCCATCTTTGATGGAGACCCTGTTTGGGTCGAAGCTGGGGAAGATGGGAAGAACCAAGGATGGGTAGATCGGAAGAATGGTGAAATAGGTAGTCCAGTGATTCGTTACCAGGATGAGTTGCTATTGTTACATCCTCGAATGTTCAGACGGGACGTTTTATACCGGTTGGACGAACGACCCCGAAAGACGCGTTGCGCAGCACAATAAAGGGAAAGGCGCGCGCTACACCAAGACCCGCCGCCCGGTGAGGCTGGTCTATTTGGAAGAACAAACAGACAAGATCGCGGCGCTAAAACGGGAGAGAGCCATCAA
>CAZYLM010000126.1:0-7873 GCA_964648645.1 uncultured Anaerolinea sp. | reverse complement strand
GACGCTTCGGCAACCAAACGAAAGTTCAGGTGCCAAATTCGGCAAATAGGAATGACTCAAGTCATTCATATCTGGAAGATGAGAGGACGGTATCGCATGTACCTCTTCTTGTACTTTCAGAAGAGGTTATTTTTTTCCTTAACGGGAACAGGTAAAGACTCTTCTGAAGGGCGGATAAATCATAGTCAAGAGGAGACTCACATGGTAACAACAAATCGTCAGTTCGGTTTTTCAACGCGTCAATTGCATTCGGGCTATGACCCCGAAGCGACGACGGGCAGCCGCGCCGTGCCGATCTACCAGACCACGGCATACGATCTGCAAAGCACAGATCGAGCTGCGCGTTTATTTGCATTGCAAGAGGCAGGAAATATCTACACACGTATCGGCAACCCGACCTCGAACATCGTCGAAAAGCGTATCGCGGATCTGGAAGGCGGAATTGCGGCAGTGGAAGTCAGCTCGGGTCATGCCGCACAAACGACCGCCATCTTTGCCATCTGTGAAGCAGGCGACCACATCGTGTCATCGTCGAATCTGTACGGCGGAACGGTCAGTCAATTCAAATACACCTTCCCGCGTTTGGGCATCAATGTGACTCTGGTTGACCCATCTGACCCTGAGAATTTCCGCAAGGCGATCCAGCCCAATACAAAACTGTTTTTTGGCGAAACCATTGCCAATCCCTTTGGCAGCATCTTCCCCATCGAAGAGGTTGCAAAGATCGCGGATGAGTTCGGCATTCCTTTGATGATCGATAACACCGCCGCCACACCATACCTGTGCCGTCCCTTCGAATGGGGCGCGCATATCATCACCCACTCCACATCCAAGTACATTGGCGGGCATGGCACTTCTCTCGGCGGGGTGATCGTGGACAGCGGCAAGTTCAATTGGGCAAAGAGCAAACGCCACAAGAACTTCAACACCCCCGACCCTTCGTACCATGATGTCGTGTATGCCGAAGATTTCGGTCCGCTTGCTTTTATCTCAAAAGCGCGCGCAGGTATCTTGCGTGATATAGGGACGGCCCAATCCCCCTTCAACTCCTGGATGTTCATCCAGGGGCTCGAAACCTTGTCTCTGCGCATGGACCGTCATGTGCAAAATGCACAAGCGGTTGCAGAATTTTTGGAAGACCATCCCAAAGTCAGTTGGGTGAAGTATGCAGGTTTGCCCGGTCACCCCGATTTTCTACGGGCGAAGAAATACGTCCCCAAGGGACCCAGTGCAGTGATCGGTTTTGGTGTTAAAGGCGGGCGTGAAGCGGGAGCGAAATTCATTGACAGTCTGAAACTGTTCAGCCACGTCGCCAACTTCGGCGATGCCAAGTCGCTTGCCATTCATCCTGCCAGTACAACCCACTCGCAGCTTTCAGACGAAGAACAAACAGCCGCAGGGGTCAGCCCCGATTTTATTCGATTGTCCATCGGTCTTGAAGATATCGAAGATATTCTTTGGGACGTCGACCAGGCGCTAGCGTAATGATGAATGCAAAGTGATGAATAAAGCAGGAGATTAATATGTCGCAAAACCCAACTGACCTCAAAATTCGTACGAAGACGTTCGCACTGAGAATTATCAGACTATATCAGGCATTACCAAAAAGCGGTGAGGCTCAGGTGATTGGGAAACAGGTTTTGCGCAGTGGCACATCTGTTGGAGCGCAGTATCGAGAAGCTTGTCGCGCTAAATCTCCTGCTGATTTCATCAACAAAATGGAAGGCAGCCTGCAAGAACTTGACGAAACTGGGTACTGGCTTGAACTCCTTGCTGAAAGCAACATCATGCCTGCTGAAAAGCTCAGTGACCTTCAAAAAGAAACAGACGAGTTAACAGCCATCTTTGTCGCATCCGTCAAAACAACAAAAAAGAATCGCACCGTCTGATATTCATCATTCCGCATTCAAAATTCATCATTGGACAACCATGCCTGTAAAAATTCCCACCACCCTCCCCGCCCGTGAAATTCTCGAATACGAGAATATCTTCGTCATGGATGAAGACCGTGCCGTTCATCAGGATATCCGTGCCCTGCGCGTTGCAATTTTGAACCTGATGCCCACCAAAATCACAACCGAAACCCAGATCTTGCGATTGCTTTCCAACTCTCCCCTGCAAGTAGAGATCACACTTCTGCACACCGCCACGTATGAATCCAGGAACACAGATGCCGACCATCTGCTCAATCACTACGCAACCTTCGAAGAAGTTAAGCACCAAAAATACGACGGGCTCATCGTTACCGGTGCACCCGTGGAGCAAATGCCATTCGAAAAAGTGGATTACTGGAGAGAATTGACCTGCATCATGGATTGGGCCAAGACCAACGTCGAATCTACGTTCTTTATCTGCTGGGGCGCCCAGGCAGCTCTGTATTATTATTATGGGATTCCCAAATATGACCTGCCCCGCAAGATGTTCGGTGTCTTCGAGCACCGCACCTTAAACCGAACCGAAAGCCTGATGCGTGGATTTGACGACATTTTCCTCGCCCCGCACTCCCGTCACACCGAGATCCGCCGCGCAGACATCGAGAAGCATCGCGAGCTGCAGATCCTTGCCGAGTCGGCCGATGCGGGCGTGTACATCGTCGGTTCGAAGGACGGACGCCAACTCTATATCACCGGCCACTCGGAATATGATCCACTCACTCTTAAAGCGGAATATGACCGGGATGTGAAGAGAGGACTTCCCATCCATGTACCAAAGAACTACTATCCAGGCGATGACCCGACCCAGATGCCAAACGTCCGCTGGCGTGGGCATGCAAACTTGTTATATGCCAATTGGCTAAATTATTACGTCTATCAGGTCACGCCATACGATATTGATAAAATCCCGTAATGGCAAAGATTCATCTGCGCTCCGTCACCGAAGCGGATTTGTCCATCCTATTTCAACAGCAACTTGACCCGGAAGCGATTGCCCTATCTGCCTATCCGTCCAAAGACCGCGGCGAGTTCACGCGCCACTGGGAAGGGATCCTAAAAAATAAAAATGTGACCGCGCAAGCCATCATCTATAAAGAGAAGGTTGCAGGTCACATTATTTGTTGGAAAGAAGGCAGGTACGAACAACGAATTGGGTATTGGATCGGTAAAGAATTTTGGAGACGGGGAATAGCCAGTGCAGCCGTGGCAGAGTTTCTATCGAAAATAAAGATCCGGCCACTGTTCGCAGAGGTGGCAAATCACAATAGCGGATCGAAACGCGTTTTGGAGAAAAACGGATTTACCCTTCACGACCAAGGCGTTAAAGTATCGATGTATAAATTAGAGAAATGAAGTTGCCGTCCGCCTCAAAAGTGGATAGGGTATCGACTTGGTATCCATTTTTTCTGCGCCAAGAAAGTTGACAAAACCGGCAAATCCACGTGCCAGAGCTTCAGCAAAAGCTTCATTTTTCGCAAGGGCTTTATCTTCCAGCCAAAAGCCTAAAATCACGAATGTATTCGTTGTTCTATCCAATTTGCTGTCAAAGCGCGCAACAAGACATTCTCCCCACAACACCGGCAGCACATAATAGCCAAACTTTCGCTGATGTTCCGGCTTATACACTTCCCAGATATAGTCAAACCCAAAGAGTTCTTTGGCACGCCCTCGTGCGCTGACATGATCCAACGGTGCAAGAAAGACGGCTTCTTCGGTGGTAGTTGTACCTAAAGGTTTCCATGCTTTTGGAAAACGACCAATGCCCAAGTCTGAAATAGTTTTCACATCTTCAGCCAGCGCGTATTGAGTTGTTTTCCAGCCGTCTACTTTTACTTCTATGATCTCACCATCAGTCAACATGCTTTCAAGCAGTTTCTTCGCCGCCCGGTCGGGTTCACCACGCCCGTACGAATCGCCAGTTCGTTGAATGCGTGTGATACCACCAAAACTGATTTCCTTCTTCACCAGAAATCGGTCCGCCTCTTCCTGGGTTTTTTCGTAGATCAATTCCTTCGGAGCAACGTTTTCCGTCAGGGCATAGACACGCTCAAAACGTTCGCGATGATGCGTCATTACATCGCCGACGCGCCACAAATAATACAATGCCAGGGCGCTATCTTTTCGTCCACGATAACTTTGAGTCTTCTTACGATCGGCCGCCTCAAAATCACGATTCCCTACGGTTTCCTTATCTTTCAAAATAGCGCGCACTTCAACTATTGCCTTCGCATGTTCTTTTGCCATCTGCCGCAAACGCGGATCACCATATCCACCATCCCGTTCGCGATGCATCACCACCCGCCAATAAGGCAACTCGTCCATCGGGCGTACCGCCAGCCAACCGCCCCAATCGAAAAACTTCCTTTGCCTATAGGTGGCATCCTCCCACAGTTCCGGTTTGTAATTGATAACACGACCATATAAGGAAATATCCTGACTGCGTGCGATGATCTGCAACGGGTCAAGTTGTAAATATTCCATGGTACGTATGGCATGTTCAGTGCCTTTAAGTCCACGCCAGCGACGACCGGGCCACAAGCCTTGTTTACCGAGGATAAAACGGCGGGCAGTTTCAATATCAATGGTCAGCATAAGTTTAAGAGGAATTTGATTTCCTCATTAAATACGTAGTTGGGCTTCCCGTCACAGGCGGCATGTTATAAAGAAAGATCAATTCCAAGTCGTCGACAGTGGTCGGTTCCCATTCTGGAAAGTCTGCAGAAATGGAGACAAGCCTTGAGCCGGGTTTCATCTGATTTTTCAGGTGAGCCGCGAGTTTTGTAGTCTCTTTTGAAGTGGCATAAATAAAGACCACATCGGCATCTTTCAGATTTACCTTGAAATAATCCCCCCACTTCACACGAATCATCTCGCCATGTCCGCTGCCGATAGCGCGCAACTTAATCAACAGACATTGAACGGGACCAACTTCCACACCTACAGCATTCGCATTGAATTCGCTGGCTGCCACCAACAATACACGCCCATCTCCAGCGCCAAGGTCATAGACGGTTTCCCCGGGTTGAAGGTTGGCAAGCCTCAAAGCCTTGCGGATGCGGTTCATCCGCGTGGGCACGGAAGGCGGACCATAAAATGCAGGGACGATCATCCACAAGGCACTGAGGAAAACAATTATCGAAAGAAGCGAAATAAGAATCCAATACAGCATAGACAAAACGAAGGTTACTTCCTCCACCGGGTAATTCGTTCGGGGATGCTTTGATTCCCCAGTTCTTCGCATACCTTCTTCAAACGCGGATATGCCCCCTGCCACTTCAAGTCTGCGAGGTTTTCCTTGAGCAGAACATCCGTCCGCAAGGTAGATAACTCTCTGAAGAGCAATGCGTCTTTGTAATTCGCCTGAAGATTTTCAAGCAATGTTGTGGCACGCCCCAAGCCAAGTGGAATTTTATTCGGGTCTCTGGGAATTGCTTCGATATGTTTGTATTTCGCCAACACCGCCGAAGTGGACTTTTCGCCCCAGCCCTGAATGCCAGGATACCCATCGGCAGAATCCCCCACCAAGGCAAGGAAGTCAGGAATCGATTCAGGACTTACCCCGAACTTTTCAATCACACCTTTTTCAGTCAATAAAATCTCGCGGCGTCTGTCCCAGCAAATAACGCGGTCGCCGTCCACCATTTGGGTCAGGTCTTTATCGACAGAACAGATGACGATCTGCTCAACAGATTTAACTTTCTTAAACTTCGCCACTGCTGCGGCAATCGCATCGTCCGCTTCATACTTGACCATGGGCCAGGTCACCAATCCCAGGGCTTTGATCGCCGCCTCAGCAACTGGAAACTGATTCAATATGACCGAGTCCACACCTGCGCTGGATTTATAGCCTGGGTACATCTTGTTTCGGAATGACTCGATCACATGGTCAAACGCCACAGCCACATGCGTCACCTCTGGGTCAGAGAGAAGCAGCATCATGCTGCGGATGAGTCCGAGCGTTGCCCCAACCTCCTGCCCGTTTTTTGATTTCTTAGGCGGCGCGCCGAAATGCGCACGAAAAAGTTCATAGGTTCCATCAACGAGGTGGATTTTCATGCAGGCTCCTTATCACACGCTATCATCACATATTTTGTACAACGGATCACCGCAAAATCTTCTCCATCGCTTTTCCCTTGGCGAGTTCATCGATCAGTTTATCCAAATAACGGATTTTTTGCATCAACTTATCTTCGATCTCTTCCACTCGTACACCGCACACCACGCCCGTGATCAATGTACTGTTGGGATTAAAGACCGGCGCTTGAGCAAAAAAGACCTCAAAGCTATTCCCCTTTTTGATCTGTTGCTGCAGCCCTGCCTTGGTATAGCCGGTGAGCCAAAGGATGATCTGGTCAACTTCCTCTTTTGTACGGTTTTTGCGCTCCGCTTTTTTGACATATAGTGGATACACGTCCGCAAAGCGCATCCCAAACACACGCTGATTCGGATTGTTATTCATGACGAAAAGCTCCTCTCAACTTTCGAATCGACGACCTACGGCGCGAGTTGAAACCGTTGGTAGACGACGCCAGTTGGCAACGCAGATGATTCCACCAAATTGAAATTGACACGTTTCCCAGCCGGAAACATCCGTTTACCACCGCCCAGCGCCAGCGGATATATGTGCAACGAAAGTTCATCCACCAAATCATGTTCGATCAACGCCTGAACCAAAACACTACTTCCATCCATGATGATGTTCTTACCCGGCTGGTTCTTCAACTTGCGGACTTCTTCGATCACGTTTCCGCGGATGAGGGTTGAATCGCGCCAAGCATCTGCGGACTTCAATGTGGATGAAACGACAAACTTCTTGAAGCCATTGAACGGGTCTTCTGCCGGATTCGGCTCAAAGGCTTCTCCATGCGTCTGCCAGGTCTTGCGCCCTAACAACAAAGTATCGGCGTCTGCAAAGATTTGACCGAAGTGCGCACCAATCTCATCATGCCAGTATGGAAGCGTCCAGCCGCCATGGGCAAAACCGCCATCCGTATCCTCAGTGGGGCTGCCCGGTGCCTGAATGACCCCATCCAAAGTTATGAACTCGTGAACAATTATTTTTCTCATGGTTTCTCCTATCTAACAGTAAGGGTGACACATCGGTGTCAGTTTCAAGAAATAAAACTATAACGTTCCATGCCGAGACAATCGGAATCTGAGATGTTGCTTTACACTGGGCCACTCAGTGACCAAAATACTATACATCACACTATCCCGAACCGACCCATCACGACGCATGGCATGATGACGTAAAACGCCATCCTTCTTTGCGCCTAATCCTTCAATGGCTTTTTGCGAATTGAAGTTGAAGTTATCAGTACGCAACCCTACGACTTTACATCCCAACGTATCGAAGGCATGCGCAAGCAGTAATAACTTGCAAACAGTGTTGACATGACTCTTCTGCCAACCTCTGGCATACCAGGTGTACCCGATCTCTACACGATCGATATTTGCCATCACATCGTGATAGCGAGTGCTCCCAACAATCTTTCCCGTCGTCAACTCGCGGACCGCCCACGGCAGCATGTGCCCCGCTTGATACCCCGCCAGCGCCGTTTCAATATAGGTCTTTGTTTCTTCAGGTTTGGGAACAGAGGTGAACCATAAATTCCACAGTTCACCGTCTGCTGCAGCGGCAGAGAGTTCGGCTTCATGGTCAAGTGTGAGAGGTTCAAGCCGAATGTTGTGACCTTCCAGTGTGATCGGAGCAAGTTTTATCATTCTAGGTACCATCCATATTGTAGGAATGTTTTTTCAAATTCTACACGACTCGTTCGATCACGCCCATCCAAATGCATGCGATTCCCAACTCAGCAAGTCTCCTTCAATATGATCTTGTATCCCAACCTTTTCCATCAAATACATGATCTGGGCACGGTGGTGCATATTATGAGTAAGCACATGCCCGATCGCGCCGCCAAATGTTTTCAAGCGTG
>CAZYLM010000125.1:0-7919 GCA_964648645.1 uncultured Anaerolinea sp. | reverse complement strand
GCCTGCCTTTCCCTATGAGGATGAGTATGCTTTGTTAGAAGTTGACTGTCAAGCCGGGCTTTTGCGAAACCGGGATTTTCAGAGGTGTACAATAGAAGTATGACGAACGATGCCATTCAAACGTTCCAGTTTTTGCTCGCCCGGTTGGAACGAATCTCTGCAGATTCGGTGGTCGCCCACCACGCCAGTGGGGTTCGCGGGGCAATGCTGAGAATGATGGATATGCTTGAAAAAGGTGGGTCGGTTCCAGGTCGGGAAGTGAAGCGCTTGATCGAGAATGGGTATCGCCTGCTCGAGAAAGCGGCGAAAGAGAAGGTCAAATGATAAATCTTTCAAGGAGAATATTATGCAGGCATTAGGCATTGACATTGGCGGTTCGGGAATCAAAGGCGCTCCGGTTAACCTTGAAACCGGAGAATTACTTTCAGAACGATTGCGCATCAAGACGCCCAAGGGCGCAAAGCCTGAACCTGTAGCGGAAGTTGTGGCTGAGATCGCGCGTTCCTTCAAATGGAACGGTCCCATAGGTGTGGGATTCCCCGCACCCATCAAACATGGAGTCGCCCTAATGGCAGCGAATGTTTCGGAGAAGTGGATTGGCACCAACGCAGACGAATTGCTTTCGAAGGCAACAGGCTGCCCCTGCAAAGTCGGCAACGACGCCGATGTGGCAGGCATGGCGGAGATGGCGTTCGGAGCTGGCAAAGGGCGCAACGGCACAGTCATCATGATCACGCTCGGTACAGGCATCGGTTCGGCGATCTTCTATAACGGTCACCTGTTACCGAACACCGAGTTCGGTCACCTGCAAATGGACGGAAAGGATGCCGAACATCGCGCCTCGGACGCCGCCCGCCAGGCGAAGGATATGTCCTGGAAGAAATACGCCAAACGTTTGAATGAATACCTGAACGAAATGGAAAAACTTTTCTGGCCCGACCTTTTCATCATCGGCGGTGGGATCAGCAAGTATCACGAAAAGTACCTGCCGTTGTTGAAATTACAAGGCGGGGTCGTCCCGGCGCAATTCCAGAACGAAGCGGGGATCGTCGGAGCGGCGCTCTTCTCACAAGGCAGTTAGACCAAAACAAGACATCTTTACACGATCTTTATAAAACATTTGATGTTCCTCTATAAAGAAAAACTACACTTCAGACCATAAAATTCCTGGAGGCATTTTATGGTCACATTGTTCAATAAGAGGATCCGGCTTTTTCGCCCGCACTCGATCTGGATCCGGCGCGTGGTACAGTGGTTTTTCTTTCTTCTGATCGCGCTGATCGTGCTCAATCATTCGTTAGTTGAAAGCGGTGGCGGGATTCCCTTCCTCGCTTCGGCTTCATTACATGGGGTTTGTCCCTTTGGCGGCGTGGAAACGCTCTACACTTACCTCGCCAGCGGACTCTTCGTCTCAAAGGTCCACAACTCTTCTCTGGTCTTGGCGGCTATCGTGCTGATCCTGTCCATCCTGTTCGGACCAGTCTTCTGCGGCTGGGTCTGCCCGCTGGGTACGGTGCAGGAATGGGTCAGCAAGATCGGCAAAAAGTTGTTCAAACGCCGCTTCAACCACTTCATCCCTGTAAAGCTGGATAATGTCTTGCGCTACTTGCGCTATGGGACCCTGGTTTGGGTGTTATACGTCACCGCTACCAGCGGCAAACTGCTCTTTGAAGCCTATGACCCTTACTATGCCCTCTTCAACTTCTGGAGCACCGAAGTAGCATGGACTTCTCTCGCCGTGCTCGGTGTGACGCTTGTGCTCTCGGTCTTTGTAGAACGCCCTTGGTGCAAGTATGCTTGTCCGTATGGCGCAGTGCTGGGGTTGACCAACCTCTTCCGTGTTTTTTCCATCAAACGTGCTGAATCGACTTGTAAAGCGGACGGCGCCTGCTCGATCATGTGCCCGATGAACATTCAGGTGGATACGGTCAAGACCGTGCGTGACCATCAGTGCATCTCATGCCTGGAATGTACGTCTGAAGCCATCTGTCCGGTAGCCAAGACCGTGCTCTTCACCAGTGGAGGTGTGAAATGATACTGACATCCAAACCCCTGTCTGTGATGTTGTTTGTGATCTTGTTCGGTGGAATTGCCCTTTCCTCTGCGATGGGATGGTGGGCGACTGAATCGAAGAAAGAACCGGCGGCTTTCACCGAAGGCGAATTTGCAGGGTTGGCGAACCCGGCGGATATCCGCGGCTCGTATACCTTTGGCGACATCGCCAACTCGTTCGAAGTGACCCCTGAAACCCTTGCGCAAGCTTTCGGCGTTATCACTGATGATGCTGCAACTTTCGCAGTAAAAGATCTCGAAGTTCTTTATCTCGATAGCGGATACGAGATCGGAACCAACTCGGTACGTATGTTCGTCGCGTTCTACACCGGTTTGCCCTTCGACTTGACCGCCGAAGAAACGGTCATGCCGAAACCTGCCGTGGATATTCTGCTGGCAAAGGGCAACCTAACATCCGAACAGACTGCATACCTTGAAACTCATACTGTGAATGTAAGTGACCCTGCCCCTGCTATTGAACCTGTAACAGAGTCAACGCCGGTAGCAGAAGAGACTCACATTGAGTCTGCAGAGGATTACACCATCAAAGGCAAGACCACATTTGGTGACCTGATCCTGTGGGGCGTGCCCAAAGAGACCATCGAAGCACTCATCGGCGCAGACATGCCCGACCCGGCAATGAAGGTCAAAGACTACGCTTCAACCAACGGGCTGGACTTTGAAACGCTCAAGACCGCCTTGCAAGCCGAGGTGGACAAGGTAAAACCGTAAATCAAAAAGACCTGGCAGGCTTTCAAAAACCTGTCAGGTCTGAATCATTAGAAGTAGAATCCTGCCATGACCAAAATCCTCGTGATCGACGACGAACCCTCCATCACAAACCTTGTCAGCGCCTATCTCAAACCTGAAGGGTACGATGTCCTTACTGCCGCTGACGGCAACGCCGGGCTGAAAGCCGCCCGCGCCTTCAAGCCTGACCTTATCATCCTTGACCTCATGCTGCCCGGCATGGATGGCATCGAACTGCTCTCGCGTCTACGCCGCGAATCTGACGTATATGTCATCATGCTCACAGCCCGCACCGATGAGACCGATAAGATCGTCGGTTTGTCCGTGGGCGCAGATGATTATGTGACCAAACCGTTCAGTCCGCGTGAGTTGGTCGCAAGGGTCAAGGCGGCACTCAGGCGCATAAAAACAAGATCAAGCTCGAGCACCGAGAGAACCGTGCTCTCCTTCAAGCGAGTCAGACTAGATGTAGGCGCGCATACTGTCACAGTGGACGAAAACCACATCGAGTTGACTTCCCTCGAATTCGACCTACTTAGAGCCCTCGCGGAAAATCGCGGACGAGTGCTATCACGCGAACAATTGTTGGAAAGGGTTTGGGGCGGCGATTACTTCGGCGAGATCCGCGTGGTGGATGTGCATCTTGGACATGTCCGTCAAAAACTTGGCGACGAGTCACTGATCGCCACGGTACGAGGTGTGGGCTATCGTTTTGAAGACGAACCATCGTAGAAAAAGGAGTCAAAAGCCTCCTGACTTTTGACCTTCCAACGATGGGAGTCGTTGAGTCCATGAAATAGGAATTTATGAAAACCATTCGTGAACATCTCGGCGTAAAATTATTTCTTGCAAACCTAGCAGTGATATTGGTCGGGGTCGTCATCCTCGCCTTAACCATTCAATTGGCGATCCCCGCTGCATTCAATCGGCATATGGGTGAGATGAGCATGATGAACGGTATGGGAATGGGGCAAGGTCAGGGGCCGGGATATGGCAAATCCTTGTTCGAAAATTTTCGGGCCAGCATGTTCGAGTCCCTGGCCTATGCTGTATCGGCTTCGGTGGTAGTGGCGCTGCTGGTTAGTTGGTTCTTAAGCCGTCGCATCGTTGCACCGGTGCAGAACCTTGCGAGTGTTTCTCTTAATATCGCCAATGGAAATTATTCCGAACGTGTGCAGGTGACTGGGTCCGATGAAATCGCCAAACTTGCAACACGCTTCAACCAAATGGCTTCACAACTTGAGCAGGTCGAAACCATGCGCCGCCAGCTCATCGGCGATGTCACACATGAACTGCGCACACCGCTCACGTCCATCAAAGGTTATATGGAGGGTTTGGTGGATGGAGTTTTGCCAGCCAACCCAGAAACCTTCAATCAAATCCACCACGAAGCAGACCGTCTTTCGCGTCTCGTGGATGACCTGCAAGAGTTGAGCCGAGTGGAAGCTAAAGCTTATTCGTTGGACGTCCGATCCGTGAGCGTCTCATCACTGGTGCAAACCACGCTCAAAAGACTTTCACCCCAGGCGACGACAAAACGCATCACCCTCCGCTCGAGCCTGCCCGCCGATCTTGAGCCGGTCCTTGCCGATGAAGACCGCATCACGCAAGTCCTGGTCAACCTCGTGGCAAATGCTGTTCAATACACGCCCGAAGACGGCGAAGTCATTATCTCAGCATTGCCGCATGGAAATGAAATTCATGTCTCCGTCACAGATACAGGCATCGGCATACCACATGAACATTTGGCAAATCTCTTCACCCGCTTTTACCGTGTGGATAAATCCCGCTCGCGTAATGCAGGCGGGGGTTCAGGCATCGGACTCACCATTGCGCGGCACATCGTCGAGGCGCACGGCGGGAAGATATGGGTCCAGTCTGTAGGTGAGGGAAAAGGCAGTACGTTTTCGTTCAGCTTGAAAGCAGGCAGGTAAAAAAAGACCTCCGAAGTTTTGAAAACTTCGGAGGTCTGCATATTAGTGCGCTTTCACAACGCTGAACTTGTCTTTTCCAATGCGGTAGTTGCCGCTGTGCTTGAGCACCTGATCCACCACGTCTTCTGGAATATCAACAAAAGAAATCTTCTCTTCGATGCGGATCTTGCCGATAATGTTTCCGGGGATGTTGGCATGGAAGGCGATCTGCCCCACAATGTCGTTCGGGCGAATGTTATGTGCCTTGCCTTTGTTGATCTTACACCGCACCATGCCTTCTTCATGAGCACGGCTGCCCTTGATGCGGGTTTTATCGCCGAATCGGCTAAAGGAAGGTTCCCGCCGCCCCCGGTCATCTCTTCTCTTAAAATCCTCGCTCACTTGCGCCACTTCGGCAATCGGACGCTGTTTTTCATCACCACGTGAGATCTTGATGGCGGCGGCGGCGATGTTCATCACATCGTGTCCGGCGTCGATGAGTTCCTGAACCATTTCAAGTTCACGTTTGTAGCGTCCGCGCCCGAGCCAGATTTTGAGCTTCTCCACCACCTGCGACTCGCGATGTTTGGCGATCTCTTCCGGCGTGGGCAGTTCCATTTTTGTTACAGGTTGCTTGGTCAATGCTTCCACTTCACGCAAGCGCCGTTTTTCCTTGGGTGAAAGCAGGGTGATTGCAATGCCGGTCTTACCGGCACGCCCCGTGCGACCGATACGATGCACGTACACTTCGGCATCATCGGGCAGGTGATAGTTGAAAACGTGGGAAATATCGTCAATATCCAGGCCGCGCGCTGCAACGTCGGTGGCGACCAGTACCTTTAACTGATTGGCACGGAAACGCCCCAGCACACGCTCGCGCGCCTGTTGGTCAAGGTCGCCGTGAATGGCCTCCGCCGGAATTCCGCGTACAACAAGTTCGTTTGCAAGGGCACTCGTCTCGGCACGAGTGCGGGCGAAGATAAGTGCGCTGTGGATCGGCTCGATCTCAAAAAGGCGGGTCAGGGCGTTGGTCTTGTGATTCTCATGCACGAAGTAATAACGCTGTTCGATGGCTGCGGCGGTGAGGGTGCTTCTTTTGACGGCAACAGTTTGCGGGTCCCGCATGAAGCGTTCTGCCAGTTTGCGAATCCGTGCAGGCATGGTGGCGCTGAACAATGCAGTCTGTCGTTCGGCGGGAGTCGTATCCAGGATCTTTTCGACTTCTTCGACGAAGCCCATGTTGAGCATTTCATCCGCCTCATCAAGGACCACGGTCTTGACGCCGTTGAGGAAAAGGACCTTGCGCTCCAGCAGGTCATTGAGACGCCCCGGCGTACCGACGACGATATCCACGCCCCGCTGAAGGCTGCTGATCTGCGGTCCGTAGGGTTGGCCGCCGTATACGGCAAGCACTCGCACATGCAAATGCCTGCCGTACTCGTTCATCGAGTCGGCGACCTGCAAGGCAAGCTCACGCGTAGGCGCGAGCACCAAGGCTTGCGGGTTCTTTTGTTTGACAAAGTTGTTTAGAATGGGGAGGGCAAAGGCGGCTGTCTTGCCGGTGCCAGTTTGGGCTTGCCCGATCACGTCCACGCCGGTGAGCATGAGCGGAATCATGCCTGCCTGAATGGGCGTTGGCTCGGAATAGCCAAGTTCGGTAATGGCCTGCATGATCTCATCACGCAGATTAAGAGAAGAAAAATCGGTTGTCATTTTTATCCTTTTGGGCGCGACATGTCACGCCAACACATAAAAAGGGATGTTCTGACAACTCCGTTAAATTTCTTCCTGCTTAACAAGGCTTGCCTTTTCAGGCAAAGCCCGCCCAACAAAAAAGCCTGGGAAGTTTCCACAGGCTACTTACTCAGAGTACATCAAAACAAGTTCCCAGAAATACTGCGGGCGTGAGTGTACCACACTTTCAGTTTACCGCCGATAAATCCCCTGATTGGGGAGTAGTATGTTGTTCTTTATTCGCCGCAATGATCACTGAGAGCCCTGAGGGAAACAAAAACCTCCGACGACCGACCGCAGCCAGCCGTCAGAGGTCCTTTCATTGAGAAATCGGTCAGTTTACGTAATCGCACCACGCTTCGTACTTTGCCACCTTGCCACGGATCGCATCGTGGAAAACACCCTGTATCTTCCTGGTGATCGGTCCCGTGCGCCCATCGCCAATTTTACGGAAATCGATCTCGCTCAAACCAATCACCTCGGCGGCCGTCCCACAGACGAACACCTCATCCGCGATGTAGAGTTGGTCGCGCGAGATGGGTACTTCCTTCACTTCGTAACCGAGGTCGTTCGCGATGGAACACAGCGAGCTTCGGGTGATGCCTTCCAACACCGGCGCTGTGGACGGAGTATAGATCACACCGTTCCGAACGATGAACAGGTTTTCGCCGGTACATTCAGCGATGTATCCCTGCGGATCGAGCATGATGGCTTCCTGAAATCCGTTGCGTTCTGATTCGGTTTTCGCCAGGATGCTGTTGGCGTAATTGCCCGCGATCTTTGCCTTGGTCATCGATACATTGACGTGATGCCGCGTGAACGAGGAAATGTTCGCCCGGATACCCTTTGCAAGCGCGTCCTCACCCAAATAATTCGCCCATTCCCAGACTGCGATCATCAAAGATGGCTTGCCGTAATCCACGTTCAAATTCCAACCGCCGCCGTCCAGGTAAATGAGCGGGCGGATATAACAATCGTTGAAGCCGTTTACCCGCACAGTATCTTTATGGGCTTTGATGATCTCATCCACATCCCACGGGAATTCGCGGAAGCCTAACACGCGCGCCGAGGCGAACAGGCGCTCCACATGTTCGCGCAATCGGAATACAGCCGGTCCCTTCGGTGTGTTATATGCGCGGATGCCTTCGAAGACCGCCGCACCGTAATGCAAAGCGGGCGTTAAAAAGTGCAGGGTCGCCTTCTCGAACGGCACCATCTCTCCATTCTTCCAAATAAATTTGGATTCCATTCCCATAACTCATTCTCCTCTATATTCTTTTGATGATTTCATCCGCCAACTGACGGGTAGTTAATGTACCGCCGAGGTCCGCAGAACGGATCCCATCCGTAATCGCAGTGTCAACTGCTTTTTCAATAGATGCCGCTTCTTCTTCCAACTTGAACGAGTGGCGTAACATCATCGCCGTAGAAAGAATCGTGCCGATCGGATTTGCGATGCCTTTGCCTGCA
>CAZYLM010000124.1:0-7929 GCA_964648645.1 uncultured Anaerolinea sp. | reverse complement strand
ATTTTAACCCATTCTCTCACTTCCAACGATAAATTGTCATGGGAGAGAAATCCTTGTCATCTGTGACAAAGCCATTTGCCACGAAAAGGACTTCCCGCCCGGCTGCCAATTCCTTATACAGGCTCGAAAAAGCGATCAAATAATCCGCACCTTTCGCGTCGAGATACTCTGCCAATCGCGCCTCGTCCCGGATGAAGGGGATAACCTCCGGCGAGACCAACCCAGCCAGATCAATGATCGGATGCTCATCGAAGTACCCCAGCGCGCCAATATCATGTGCGGCTATCACCTTCCCAGCGGATAAATTCTGGTCCGCCCAGTGTGCAGCTGCAACCATTTCCTGCTCGATATAAGCGACATCTTGTGCAAAAGTGTTAGCGCCAAGAAAGAGGAACAGAATGCTCAATGCGCCTACACCGGCTTTCCAGAGGGTATCAGCAAACCAATGATAACGAGCGAATTTTTTGGAGGAAGAAAACTCAACCATGGCGAGCAAGCCCAGAAGAAAAAGGGCAGGCATGGCAGGCATGACATAACGCCCATGTTGATAAACAGGCAGGCGAAGTATGTACAAAAACATATATCCTAAAGCCCAGACGATGGCAAGTAAACTGCCCCAAGCACGGGACCGGATTGAACGTACGGTCCAACTGACCGTGCCTATTACCAAGATCAGATAAGGTCCGGATAGTAGTTGAAGGGTTAGGTCGCCCAATCTTTTAAAAATGGTCTGTTGCTGCCAGCCGATATACTCCGCTTGCTTGGCGTAGTAGGTGTTTGGCATGGGCGTATCGCCGATCAACAAATTGAACAATAGATAAAAAAGGAAGATGGAGCCAAATCCGATAAACACTCTGGTCAATCCTCGCAACCGGGAGGGATTATCCCCCTCAAGGAACATAACCATCAACACGAGCGGACCGAGGAGGGTCAAACCGTCGGGGCGCACCCAGACACTTAAACCAGTCAACAGGCCCAGGCTGAGATAGCGGCGCGAATCCAACATCAAAGCAGACAAAACGAGCGTGACGATCAAAGCGTGAAGCAAGGTTTCCATTCCAGACATTGCCGCCCACAGAAGATGCCATTCAAGAACAATGAATATCCCAACCCAGGGAAGGCGTGGAGCATAGGTGGAGACCAGCCGCCTTGCAGTCAGCTCGCACAAGAGCCCCATAGCCCATAAAGCAACAAGCCCAAGAAAGTAAGTCCAGGCATAGGGAGCAAGACCAAAAATAAAACCTAGCGAAAGAAGCGCCGACCATAGAGGTGATGTGGATCCCGCCGAGGGGACACCTGGGCGAAACGCCCATTCACCATACTCCGCGAGGTTACGAGCAAAGGTGAGATGGATCCATGAATCGTCAAGCGGGAAGCCGATCTTGAGAACCATAAGGCAGGCAAAGAGATAGATCGATCCGCCTGCCAGGGATGCCCCAGCCAGAACCCCCACCTGAAATTTTGTAAGCGGTTTAAGGAAATCGAAAAATCCGGATCTCATTCACTTCACCTAAGTATTCAAAACGGGGATCACTAGCAGGGTTATCATATAAACTTTTCAGAGATTTGACACGCCCCTCCGGCTGGAACACGTAATAATCAATTCCATAACGCTCGGCAACTTCAAGCAAGGTATCCAAGTCGCCATAAGGTTGTGAATAAGCCGAACGGTCGGTCATCATGGTATACCCAGCTGAACTTAGGACCATGACAGAGTCATCGGATTGCGCTCCATGTGCCCGAAGGAATTGCTCAACGACTGGATAGTCCAATTCACCTTCCTGCCACCCATCTTGAATGACCCGAACCCATACAACCCAGCCTGAAAGCAATACCACGATCTGGATGAGCGCGATCCTAAAAACAACATAGGCATGTTCGGTAAAGCGACCTTTACTCCTTGCCCACGCAACTGCGGACTCCAACCCAAATGGAGCCAGCGCCCAGAAAAGCGGCTGAAGCGCGGCAGCAGAATGAAAGAAACTTCCCCGTGCACCGGCAAATGGAAAGACCAGGGTCATGACAAGGAAAAGTATTGCCCAAGCAACCACGCCCAATTGCACACGCCTGTCTTTTTTCATCTTTACCATGCCAGTAATGATGAAGGGAAACAGGATAAGGTGCCCCTGGGCTGCGATCGCAGACTGAAGGTTGGTCGTGAAAGACCACCACCGGACCTTGAGGATCGCCGCCCAACCGCTTGCGAGCCAGGAATCAAAGGTCAATTTCGATGCGGGGTAAATAAAGGTCTCGTCGTATGTCGTCAGCCAGAAAGCGCGACTCCCCGCAGGAGACATGATCGAACCGAAGACATCCAAGTTGCGAACATACCACGGACCCATGACCAGGATAAATCCGCTAAAAGCGACGGAACAATATTGAACAAATTTCAAAAAAGACAATTTTTCATCCCTGATGCGCCAAAGGATGTACAGAAACGTCAACGCCAGCCAGAGCAGACCGTCGCTTCGCGCCAACGACAGAAAACCAGCAAGCAATCCCATCCAAAACCATGGTCGAGACCGGTCTGCAAGATAAAAAAACATTCCCCCGGCAAGCATATAAATCCCATAGTTATCGGTCACAGGCAGGAATGGAAGATGAAAGACAGGGAAGAGTGCAAGCAACCCGGAGACCCAGGCAAATACGTTGTTTTGAAAGAATCGATATGACAGAGCTGCCGACAATGGCGGAACCAGCGCAGCGATCAAAATAAAAAGCAAACGACCGGATTCGTAGTTGATCGTCCCGGTAAGCCACATTCCAACAGCGGCGACAATGGACGCCAGGGGAAACCAATATCCATGCGATGGATGAGGCACCCCTGACGGATCGTCAAGGTAATTCCAAAGGAATGTTTCGTTGAATCCTTCACCTTTGGCTAATTGCACTCCGCCCATGTAATAGTAATCCGCATCCAAATAACCCGGAATTGACTGTAAACGACTGACCGCAACTTGAATAACCAGAGCGAGCAGGAAAAGGATGAAGTAGGAACGGCGGGACATTCGGTTGACGTTTTGAAATTCAGAATTAGTGAAGATTAACAGATGGTAAAAACTATTTGTTCGAAACAGAATCTGCCCAAACACGCGGAGGACGTATCGCCCACCACCGAATCCAGTATAAACCAATGACAGTAAAAACCGGAAGGAAAAGAAATAGAGTAATGCCGGTCAATTCATTGAAACCGGAAAAGAAGAAATAATAAAGAGTCCATGGACCAGCAAAGAGTAACCCGAAAATCAGGAGCATCAAAAAGGTGCCCGCGCGCTTCCAACGATCATGGACAATAGAAAAGACCAGTGCAAGAGGTATGACCAGCACAGCCAGATTCTCGAGTCCGGTGCGGAAACCAAGCAAAGGTGTCACGGCTAGGGTCAGGCATGCCGTCCAATACAGACGTCGGGAATCACCATATTGGCTTGCATTCCATTCATAACCGAGAATGAGTACAAGCAAGACAAGGAGTCCCCAGGCGAAGGTTTTTCCATAATCCGGTAAAACACGATCGAGCACTGTGATGGTGGAGAATCCGAAACCCGTCCGGAAGTTATTCACTCCGGCCCTCAGGGCAGGGATCAACCACCCCGGGTAGAGCAGAAATGAAAGCGCGAGCAGGGCAAAGGAAAACATGCCAAATCCGGCAAAAACCCGCCCGCGATTCTTTCTATATGACAGCCAAATAATGAGAACAAGGTATGGAAGCCCTACCTCCCAATAATAGACGGAAACTGCCAGCAATGCACCAACCATTTCATCGGCATCGTTCAAAAGAGAAAGCAGGATACCGGCATAGATCAAGCCTACCATCAAAGCCGGGCTTGCTTCGGTAAGCGCCTGAAATGAATAGAGATTAATAAAGCAAAATAGGAAAAATAAAACAACGAACCACCGCGGCGAACTCCATTCTGTAAGACGCAAGCTGATATAGGCAAGTGCAAACAATGCCCACTCAAGGATCAGGGTATATACCGCCCGGGCGGTTCCCGGTTCCGAAAAAAGCGCAAGAGGAAAATAAAGAACAAGGATATGAAACGGCGTGTCCAGTATATAGGGCTTCTCTCCCTCCCGGGCTGGGCGTCCATAAACCATGCTCTGAACGGCTTCAGGAACATACGTTGTATAGGGATCAATGCGCTGGAACAGATATGCGCGGGCGCCGACCCAATGCCGCAGAAATTCACCTCCTCCACGAGGCAGCGAAAGGTTTGCAATCACCAGCCCTGCGGAAATTGCGACAATGACCAAGACGACAACCGCAATAAAAATGTAATCACGGAGAGTCAACGATTTTGATGCAGGTTGAAAATTCATTTGATGGTAAATCGATAGATTGATCGAGTCGGGCTTGGTTTCGCAACCACCTTGAACCCTGCTTTCGTGAATGCCGATGCCGTGCCGGTGAAAACAAAAACAGGCGGCTCATCCTTTTTCGTTTCCACAGGATATCCTTCGACGATCTTTCCGCCGCTCGCTTTTACATGTCGGACAGCAGCTTTCAATAACTCCACTGCAATTCCCATCTTCCGATGTTTCTTTTCCACGAACAAACAGGTGACCGACCACACTTCTTTATCATCGATCGGTTTAAGGACTCGCGAAAACGCAAGCTTGGGATATTGACTCCGCAGCTCAACCGCCACCCATCCAATCGGATACCCCTCCGAGTAGGCGAGCAACCCGGGGACGGTTTTCGCATCAACCACGGATTTTTGCATTTGCCTGGTACCCTCTCCTTTATTTTCAGTGAAGGCATTGCCCCTTAACTTCCAATGCATGCACCAGCATCCGCCGCAAGCGCCGTTTTCACCAAAGAGAAGCTCAAAGTCGCGCCAAAGCTTTTGGGTTAGCGGATGGAAAGAAAGGTCAAGTGAGTGGTGAGTGGACATAAAATGAAATTATAGATCAGCAACCGATTGAGTTTATTATCTTCCTTCGACCAAATGGTCATGATCCATTCTACCCGATGTCCACTCCTTGAATTGGGAGAGGATGACTGCAAAGAAGATCAGCACAGCACCAAGGATCTGCACAGGAACAAGCCGTTCGCCAAGAATCAACCAGCCTGATATAACCGCGAACACGGACTCAAGCCCAAGGATGAGCGCAGCATCAGCAGGAGGAGTATGCCTTTGCGCCCAGATCTGAAGCGTGTAACATAAACCCAAAGAGAGAAACGCAGTATACCCAATAGCAAAAAGCAGATTCCCATCGAAGGCTGGCACCGGCTCGACAAACACTCCCAGCAACAAATTCAGCAATCCGCAAACCAATAGTTGACCCACCGAAAACGACATGGATTCGAACTTTGAAGCAAATTTACCGAGGATGATGACATGGAAAGCCCAGAATAATGCACCAATTATTTCCAGCAGGTCCCCAAAGCGAAACTCAAATTTACCCCCCGTTGACAGGAGGAAGGCTCCCATCATTGCCAAGACCACTGCCAGAATAAAAACCCAATGCGGTTTTTCTCCGAAGAACAGGAACAGCAGGAAAGGGATCAGGACAACATATAAACTTGTTATGAAGCCAGCATTCCCGGCCGTGGTGTACTGGACCCCCGCTTGTTGCAACGCACTGCCCAGAAAGAGAAACACTCCTGCGATGAACATCCATTGGTATTGATTCCGCGAAATGGTGATTAAGCCTGAAGATTGACCTGCATGAAGGGAACGTACAGCAACGGGCAGGACCACAAATGCTGCAAGTAAATACCGGATCCCGTTAAAAATATAGACACTCCCCACCTGCCCGGCAACGCGCTGGGCAACAAAGGCGGAACCCCAGATGATGGAGATGAGAAAGAGGGTTAGGTCAGCTTTTAGGCGCATTTGAAATTTCGACTTTTTATCGATGAGTTTATAAAAACAGGTAGATTGTACTGTATCCCATGCTATGAACAAATCTCCCTTAAAGTCAGGAAAGATGACCTGATAAGTACAGGGTAAAATTCAGCCCATTCTTATGAGCCACGCCATCCACTACCCACGCAAGGTAATCATACGGACTTTATTTCGTCTAACACTTCGAATCCTACTCCCAACCCTATCGAAGATAAAGATCACTGGCCTGGGGAAATTCCCCATACAGGGTCCACTGATCGTGGTTGGAAATCACACCGGTGCTATGGAAGTGGTTTTGATGGGTACCTATTCCACAAAACCTGTGGAATTCATGGGCGCAGTGGAAATGCCCTGGAACGGTTGGATGGGAAAAGTAATTGACACGTACGGCTTGATTCCCGTTCACCGCGGATACACCAGCAACACCTCGCTCAAAATGGGCGTGGATGTTCTCAAACAGGGCGGCATGTTGGGAATCTTCCCCGAAGGCGGGTTTTGGGAACCGGGCAAACAAAAAGCACAAACGGGTGTGGCATGGTTAAGTCACCTGACACAAGCGCCGATATTGCCGATCGGTTTCGGCGACACGCGCGGCAAAATGGCAGAGATATTCCAGTGGAAGCGTCCACTTTTTGAGATGAACGTGGGAGATGTCATACCGCCGGTTCGGTTGGATGATTCGACGCATAAGAAAGAAGCCCTACAAAAAGCCGCCGACGACATCATGGATGCGATCTGGACACTCGTCCCTGAAGATGAACGCAAGCGCAAAGAAAGCCAGCCCAAAAATGAGATCTTTACATTGGACATTGCCTTCTTCGACAAACATGGTCAGCCGGTGGAGATCCCCGCCGCATTGAAGTTGAGCGACGGCTCGTGGATCAGTCGCTTCGCACACCGCCCGAACCTGATCGACTCCATTCGAGACTATATCTTCCTGCCGGTGCAGGTGTTCAAAGAATTGCACAGAAAACCACCAGCAGAAGAAATCTACCAGGCAGCACATTCAATGGTGGAGTATGTGGAGCGCGACAATCCGCAGTATTTCAATTTTCGCTACGGCTACAAAGATGGCGAGGCATTCATGCAGAGTTTCCGTCAACTCCGTGAGCTGATGCGCTGGGCAATGGAGAATCAACTTCAGGCGGAAGCAGAAGCCCGATATGAGTATACAGACCCAGGTACGGGTGAGAAGCGCGTACTTCACTTCCCACAAGAAGTAGAGCAGTGGTAAAGAACTGACCGTCGTCTGTCGTCTGCGGTCAGAGGTCAAGCATTACCATCCCAATAACAGGAAGTGACAAATGAGCGCAACACCCGAACGTTTATCGGCCCGTTTCAAAATGTTGTTCAGCACCGGCGACTTAAGCACCAGCATTCCGCTGGCGATCCTGGCATTCTTTCAACTGTACTTCCTGACCGACGTTGCCCGCCTGCGCCCAGACTATGCGGCATGGTCGGTTTTAATTCCGCGCTTGTGGGATGCCTTGAACGACCCGCTATTTGGCATGTTCTCAGATCGTTTACGCACACGTTGGGGAAGGCGGCGCGCTTTGCTTTTGTTTGGGTCAGTACCACTCGGGTTGAGTTTTATTTTTATGTGGTTCGTGCCGCCGTTTGGTCAACTAGGGTTGGCAATTTATTACGCGATCGCATTCATCATTTTTGATACTGCATTCACAGTGGTACACGTCGGTTACAACGCGCTGACACCCGAACTAACTTCAGATTACGACGAACGCAGTTCATTGAACGGGTATCGCATGGTCTTCTCGATCAGCGGCACATTGAGCGCGATCATTTTTGCAACTGTATTAGGCTGGTACATCACAGACACGCGTTTGCTTTTCAGCATCCTCGGCATTGGCTTGGGACTCATATCGATCATTCCACCCTTGGTGGTGTTTCGTATCACCAAAGAAAAACCTGCAGATGAGCAACCAGAACCGCTTTCATGGCGCGAGTCGATGAAGCTGACGTTGAACAACCGCCCCTTTCGTTTTGTCATGGGTCTTTATCTTTTATCGTGGACAACTGCCAGCATCCTCGCCGCCATGTTGGTGTACTTTGCCAATTACCG
>CAZYLM010000123.1:0-8060 GCA_964648645.1 uncultured Anaerolinea sp. | reverse complement strand
GGCGCGGTCACGGTCAATTTTTATGACAAGAACGGCGTCGCTTTCGACCATCGCTTCATCGAAAGTGAAGCCAACAAAGTCAACATCTCCCTGCGGACAGGATGCTTCTGCAACCCCGGCGCGGGCGAGATCGCCCTCGGCATCTCGCGCGTCGAGTTGGACGTATGCTTCACCCGCCCCGAACATAAAGACGTCATGTCTCTCGACGAGTTTCGCAAATGCATCGATGGGAAATCCTCTGGCGCAGTACGCATCTCTGTGGGCATGGTCACCAATTTCAACGACGTGCAAGCGCTGCTTACGTTTGCGCGAGGGTTGTTGGGTTGATGTAAACAACGTGACAGTCACCTCCGAGGTGACTGTCACGTATTCGACAAGGAGCAGCCATGAACATTCAAAATATCCATTTCATCTTTGAATATAACTACTGGGCAAGCGGACGAATCCTCTCTGCCGCCAAAGACATTACGTCGGAACAACTCCTTGCCCCGGCGGAGTTTCCTTATGGCAATCTGCGCGCCACCCTTATCCACATCATCGATGCAGAATATGGTTGGCGCGGGCTGTTCGAGAACAATAAGTTCAATGAAGACATCGACCCGGAAGGGTTTCAGGATATCCGCTCCATAGCCGAGCGGTTTCACATCGAAGAGCAAGCCATGCGTGCCTACCTCAACGGGTTGACCGCTGAGGATATGGAGAGCCACAAGAAGTATATAGCGGATAACGGTGAACCGCGCGACCGCATTCTCTGGCATTGCCTGTATCACGTGGTCAACCATGGGACCCAACACCGCAGCGAAGCCGCTGCCATGCTGACAAGTTTCAATGCCTCGCCTGGCGACCTGGACTTTACTGTTTTTCTGAACGATTTTGGGAAAAAATAAGCATGACAAACCAGCCTTTGCGCCCGATCCGATATGTAGTCCTTCACAAACCGGGACCCAAATGGCAATCCGGTGTGGACTATCGTCAGCAGGAAGGTGTTGGTGAGCATGTCCAACATTACTTGAAATTTCATAAGCAGGGCAAACTTGAGCTTGGCGGACCGTTTCTGCTCCCCGATATTGGCGGCATGATGGTTACCACCAAGGACGTGTCTCATGAAGAGATCGAAGCATTTGCCGCTGAGGACCCGGCTGTTAAATCAGGCTTGCTCGTTTACGAGGTTCGCCCGTGGATGACGGCAATGGAATATGAAAGGTGATGTCAGGGTTCTCATGCTGAAAAGAATATTCGGTTTCATCCTGATCGCTGCCTTCTCGGTACTCGTTTCGTACGGCGTCAATTCACTGTTCCTGAAACTTTCGGAACGGTCGCCCATCGACCAGAAGTTGATGGTCTTCTTTCTCGCTTGTGCATTGACCTACATCACATTCATGTTGTGGGTGGATGGCGCGAAAATTCAGTGGACGTTGAGCCTGCCGCGGTTCGACCCGGCGGCTTTGCGTGAAAACCTTCCCGGCATTTTATTGTCGGTAGCCTTTGTTCTGGTTTATCTGCGCTTTGCCTTGATCTTGAACAACTTCGGCGTGGCGCAGGTGGATAACCTCTTCGATGCCGATGTCGGTTCATGGATGCGCCGCATCGCCTTCGATGATGTCAGGGACTTTGAAATGCGGGGTCCGCATCCCTTCACATATTTCATCTTTCGTCCCTTCGGTCGAACGCTCAACCTTTTCACACAAGACCCGATCTTCTCAGCGATCCTATTAACTGCATTGGTAGGCGGGCTTTGTGTTTATTTAATGTGGCTCCTCGTCAAACGCAAGTTCGAGAGCAAGACGTATGCCTTTCTAATGGCAGCCCTGTTGGGAGTGAGCGCGTCACATTTTGCGTTTGGCAGCATCATCGAGACCTATATCTATTCGGCTCTGGCTTTGGTCTTGTTTTGCCTTCTCGTGGTGGATGAACGTACTTCGCTGGGTGCTCTTGTGGCGGCAGGCGTCCTCACCTTCGGCATCACGTTGACGAATTTGATCCAGAACCTTTTTGCGTTCATCGTCGCTCGTCCGCGCTGGAGGGAGATCATCCGCTTCGCAGGCTGGACGATAGCCATTTCACTGCTGCTGACATATGTGCACGCTTACATCTACCCTGCCAGTAAAATCTTCTTCCTCGTGCCCGACGTGCAGAACGAGGAAAAATTCTTCCTCAATATCTTTCTTATGGAAGATTGGCGATTGAAAGGCCGTATCTTTTACCTCGTACGGACCCTTTTCTTCTATAGCGTGATCGCCCCGAAGGTTTTTATTCTTACTGATGAAGTAGGCGCCACAATACCGGAGTTTCGCTTTTACAAGATTTCACCCGGTATATTTCATCAGACCGATTATGGCGGGATGGGTCAGTTTCTCATCATCCTTTGGGCGTTGATCCTTGCTGTTTCAGGACTGGTCTTTTTATGGAGACTCATTCGCGAGAGAAAATTGGAACTACCCCTTGCGCTGGTCTTGTGCCTGTTTTTCAACTTCGCCATCCATATCAATTACGGGCAGGAGTTATTCCTGTACTCCCCAGACTGGACATACGCCTTGATCCTTTTTGTCGCGTATGGTCTTTCGCCCTTTGCAAGGAATCGCTACTTCCAGGCTGGGATGCTTGTCTTCCTGATCCTTGTGGCATACAACCAATGGCAGTTCATGAACGTTATATTGAACTCTCTTGAGGCATACGTGTCGTCTCTCCCGCCGGTGGTTCCGTAAACCTCTTGTGTGCGAATCGGCATTCTCAAACATCTGCTAATCGTGAAGGGGAGAATGCCTTTTACGCAATGCCCACCACAGCGAAAGCAATAACCCATAAAACACCAGGCTGCCGATGAACTGGGGAGAAAGCATCAGTGTAGCACCGGTCCACTCGAAGAGAGCAAGCGAGAGATCCTTTGGAACCGAGAGCGGGATCAAGCTCAGGCCGAGCAGAATGTATATCCAGGTTTTGGAGGTGAGTTCTTCGAGGTTCCCAAGGAGCATTGCGGCGGGGATCAGGAGAAGGACAAAGTAATGCGTCCACGCGATGGGCGAGGTGAGCAGGGAGAAAACCAGGATAATGAAGAACTCGATTGCTTGTTGAAGGGCGGTCTTTTCGGTTTTTCCGCCAGCGATCAGGACATAAACTGCTGGAATTGCAAGCAGGAGTCTGCCGATGTTTGAAGCAGTGATGTATGCAACAGTTGGAGTCAGCGGGTCCCAGCCGTAATTGCCTGGCATGTAGATGCGTGCAAGGAAACCGCTGATCGATTGATTGTTATATGCCGCCGTTGGGTTGCCTGCCATCATCAACACACAACGCTCCAACCAGATCGAATTGATCTCGAAGGGGATAAAGATCAGAGACAGGAAGAGAACCATGCCCGCGACGAGCAAGCCGCCTCCGACCACTTTCCATTTTCCTCTCAGGAAAAAATATCCCGATGGTAGAACAAGCGGGAGCTTTATCAAACCGCCCACGCCGAGCAGGATGCCTGAGAGCCATTCCCAACCGAGATTCAGGCTGAAGAATGCCAGCAGGACGAACAGCATGACGATCTGCGTGGTATTTCCCAACCATATACTGTAATCAAGCGGACCGTTGAGGGCTAACAACCCGAGGACGAGAAACCTTTTCCAGCCCTTGACGTTCGATGCGGTGATAAGCCAATACGCCAGCGGAAGCAGGAAGATATACCCGATGAGATAAAAGATGCGTCCTGATAGTTCTTTGGGCAGGTTTGCAAGCGGGATAAAGAGGTAGGCAAAGAGCGGGAAGTTGGTGAAACCGTAACAAGCCTCATCGTATAACACGTCGATATTGCGGATGATCTTTCGCCCGCCGTGATAATAACCTTTAAAGTAGTCATACAACGCGTGGTCTTGAATGACGTAAAAACCGACGAATGCGATCAGGATGAGGGAACCAACCCACCATGCCCAACGGAGGCGCGGCGACGATAACTTTTCCTCGAACAAGAAATAAAGCCCCGCAAGAAAAATTGGCAGGAAGGTGAATGGCAGATAGAATGAGTAGTACGTCATGGGATTTATTGAGAATGAAAAGATTATACCCAGCACGGTCTCAAATTGCGCTTTTTTAGAAAGGGAAAAATACAATTTGTGACCGTGGGCATTATATATCATTCAGGATTCGAAGATAAAATCACGTTATGCAAAACAATCAGACCCGTTCACAGATCAAGCCCGGTATGACAGTGTTGGTCGTTCTCAAACAGGACCAACGCACCGGCAAACTGACCAGGGGCATCGTCAAAGATATTCTCACCAATTCATCTACACATCCGCATGGCATCAAGGTCCGCCTGGCGGATGGCCAGGTGGGGCGTGTCAAGGAAATTGTAGGGGTTGAGTAAAGTAATTTCTGGCAGGGTCATGTTTTCCATATTCTCATGACACTTCCAAAACTTGATTACGACCAGATCGCATCACAATATAACCAACGTTACCCCGCCTCGCAGCACTGGGAGCGCGGGCAGGCTTTGCTGGCTTTGGTAGGGCAGGTCAATGCCCAAAGCGTTTTGGAGGTCGGCAGCGGGACAGGTTTTTGGCTCAACTTGTTGAAACAGACCGGCGCGGACCTCTTTGGCTTGGATTACTCAATGGGCATGATCCGTCAAGCCAGGAGGCAGCCTGCGCCTCTCTTCCTGACCCGCGGCCTGGGCACCCAACTCCCATATCGTTCCGCGGCATTCGATCTTGTTTATTGCATCGATGCCATTCATCATTTCGGTGATCATCGTGCCTTCATTGCCGAAGCCTATCGTCTGCTCAGGCCGGGTGGAGCATTGGCGATCATCGGGCATGACCCTCATGAAGGTTCTTCCAACTGGTACATCTACGATTACTTTGACCATGTATATGACACCGACCTGCGCCGTTACCCGTCTGGCAAATCCATTCTGGCTTGGATGGAACAGGCGGGATATCAGGATATAGCTGTTTCAACAGTCGAGAACATTCGTAATATTCATATTGGTGAGGCTGTGTTGAAAGATCCCTTTCTCAAACAGGACGCGACTTCCCAACTCGCCCTGCTTGATCGGGCATCCTACGATGCGGGTATGGATAGAATTCGCAATGTTGTCGCTGAAGCAAAGGAACGCAATGAGCGGGTGGTATTTCGATCCGAAATTGATGTAAGAATGTTTCAGGGATTCAAACCCTGACCGGTTGATATATGCGACCCACCCAAGACCGTCACCCGCAAGGTGACGGTCTCTTGATTTATAGCAGGGGGTTTCCCGGTGCCATGCTATACTCGCGGTAAATAGCCTTTCGAGGAAATCCAATGAAACGATTGTTTGCCGGATTTTTTATTCTTTTACTGACGGCCTGCGGGGCCTCCGCCCCGGCCTCGCCGACAGACGAGTTGCCCGCCCTTATTCCGCCCACCCCAACGCCAAATTCCGATTCTGCTCCGACGGAACCGACCGCCCTGCCTGACCTGCCTTTGGATGAAACTCCGATTGTTTCTGGGCCAACATTGGAGACGGTGATCCTTGCCACGCCGGTCTGCATCGACCCTGCACCAACCCAGGCGGATATTGACCGTGCGTTATCCGTCACAGGCGGGCTTTTCGAGACAGGAGATTGGAAACGCACGTATGTGGTGTCCAGTGACAAGGTCATGGTGACGTGGCTGAGCGACTCGATCCCCTCCATCGTCAACCTGGAAGCGCTGGTCTTTCCCTGCAGTTACGAAGATATCGACCTGGACCTTTATTTCAATAATGAAGGCTGGTCGATCATTTTTGGCAATTATCAAGGCTATACATACGTGAACGAGTGCCGGGATGACCGGGGGTTGCGTTTGTACAATTTCATCGCTGTGGATCAAGGTGCGCCGTACGACGTCCGCTTTTGGGTATTGAGCGATACACCCACCCGGGTCATTTCGATCATGGTCGTCATGCCAGACGACTCAAATGCTCAGATGGATGAAGTCGCTTACGCGCTCTTTCCACAATTGCAGTCCTGTCAATAGAACACAATCTTCGATCTGAATTCTTAGGTCGCATATCCAATTTGGGAACTTTCATGTCCTCTCGTTACGATATCCTCTTCCAGCCGATTAAGATCGGACCCGTCACGGCGCCGAATCGTTTCTATCAAGTGCCGCACTGCAATGGCTTTGGCTGGCGTATGCCGCAAGGAATGGCAGCCATGCGCGGCATGAAGGCGGAAGGAGGCTGGGGCGTGGTTTGCACTGAGGAGACAGAGATCCACTACACCAGCGATCTTTCGCCTTATTTCGAAGGTCGTATTTGGGATGATGCGGATATTCCCACCTGGCAACTGATGACAGATGCTGTTCACAAACATGGTGCGCTCGCCGGTATCGAGCTGACCTATAACAGCCATGACGCGGCAAATTTATATTCGCGCGCAGTTCCGTTTGGTCCGCGTTCGATGGGCATCACGGGCGGAGGCGGGTATGAGCCTGGTCAGTCACGCGCTGCCAGCAGGGATGACCTCAAGCAGATCAGAAAATGGCATCGTAATGCTGCCCTTCGCGCAAAGAGAGCGGGCTTTGATATTGTCTATTGTTATGTTGCCCACGGTATGACACTGGCTTTTCATTTATTGTCCAGGGACAACGACCGCGCCGATGAATATGGCGGCTCGCTCCAGAACCGTGTCCGGTTCATGCGTGAACTGATCGAAGACACCAGGGAAGCCGTTGGCGACAAATGCGCCGTGGCTGTGCGCTTTGCTGTGGATGAACTCATGGGCGCAGACGGCATGCAGCATGACGGTGAAGCGCGGGACATTGTCGGCATGCTTGCCGAACTTCCCGACTTGTGGGATGTGAACATCAGCGCCTGGAAAAACGACTCCATCACTTCGCGCTTTGGCAAAGAGGGACATCAAGAGAAATACATCTCTTTCGTTAAGCAGCTTACCACCAAACCCGTCGTCGGCGTGGGACGGTACACTTCGCCCGACAGCATGGTCTCCGCCATCGAGCGGGGTGTGATGGATCTTATCGGCGCAGCGCGCCCGTCCATTGCCGACCCATTCCTGCCGAACAAGATCAAAGGAGGACGGAACGAAGATATCCGCGAGTGCATCGGTTGTAATATCTGCGTCACTGGCGATACGCGTTTTGTTCCCATTCGATGCACACAGAATCCAACCATGGGCGAAGAATGGCGGCGGGATTGGCATCCAGAGATCATCGCGCCGAAAAGATCGAACGACGAGATTCTCGTTGTTGGTGCCGGGCCAGCCGGGTTGGAAGCTGCCCGGGCATTGGGTCAGCGTGGCTACAAGGTCATCCTCACCGATGCGAAGCGTGAGGCGGGCGGGCGCGTCCTGCTTGAGTCTGCGCTGCCAAATCTCATCGAGTGGCGGCGTGTCATCGATTGGCGTCTCACACAGATTCAAAAAATTGAAAACATTTATTTCTATCCCTCCAGCCCGATGAGCGCGAAAGACATTCTCGACGCTGATGCGCCGCATGTCATTCTTGCCACCGGCGCCACCTGGCGGGGTGATGGTGTGGGCCGGCATCTTACGCGCCCCATTCCCGGTAACGGCAATATCTTCACCCCGGATGATCTTATGAATGGTAATTTACCCAAAGGCAGGGTCCTCATTTACGATGACGATCACTACTACATGGGCGGGGTGCTTGCAGAATTGCTGGCAACGAACGGATGTGAAGTCACATTGATGACACCTGCGCCTACGGTATCAGCGTGGACGGAATACACACTCGAGCGGGAACGCATTTACAAGCGACTGCTGAGCGTGAACGTGACTCTTCTCCCATTCCATGCTCCCGCTTCCATCTCTCCGGATTCCGTTACCGTTACCCATGTCATCACTTCCGCCGGGACGACGCTTCTCTGCGACGCGATCGTCATGGTTACAGACAGGCTTCCCAATGACAGCCTGTATCACGAGCTCACGCCCGCGTTGGCAGACAGACGGCTCAAGACTCTTCGCTTGATCGGCGATGCGGAAGCGCCGAATATCATCGCTCAAGCCGTCTTTTCCGGTCACCTTGCTGCTCGTGAATTCGATGAAATCGTCGACCCGGATGTGACACCGTTCAAGGTGGAG
>CAZYLM010000122.1:0-8116 GCA_964648645.1 uncultured Anaerolinea sp. | reverse complement strand
TGGGAAGTTTGCTGGGGCCGTAATCTGGTTTGCGCTCAGGGCTGGTTTCGATCTCAGCTTTTATGCCTTCGTACTGGCCACGGCGGATGTTTTCGAGGTTGGTCCGTTCGGGTCTTGTAGCGGCCGCTTCGTAAAGGTAAACTGGAATATTGAGTTCTTTGCTGACACGCTCTCCAAGTCGTTTGGCGATGGCAATACATTCTTCCATCGTCACGCCGCTGAGTGGAACGAAAGGAACCACATCCGTGGCGCCCATGCGGGGATGCTCGCCAGTGTGCTGGTCAAGGTCGATCAGTTCAGCGGCTTTTCGAATGGCGCGGAATGCGGCTTCTTCCACCCCTGTGGGCGACCCGGCAAAGGTCACGACGGTGCGGTTGTGGTCAAGGTCGGAGGAACGGTCCAGAAGTTTGACTTCGTTGACCGATTGGATGGCGGCGACGATCTGGTCGATCACTTCCGCTCGGCGCGCGTCTGAAAAGTTGGGAATGCATTCGATTAGTGGAATGGACATGGAGGCTCGCATTTAGGCAGTATCGTAGTAACTTAGCGTAATTATAAGGGGTTTTTAAATACCAAAGCGACAGATCTGAAGGAAAAGCGGTAAGGAGAAAAAATGACAGAGCAACCAAAAGCAATCCAACAAGAGCAAATTACAAATCGACCCGTGGCGCAAGATGGTGCAAAAGCAGCCTTGATAGTACTAACGCTATTTTTTTTACTTAAACTTGGAACAGGGCTATTTCAAGATTATCAACGTGTTAAGGAAATGGGAGTTTTATTTGACACACACCCTGAGATACCCGGAGATGGTATACGCCCCCATCTTGAGCCTCTCAATGTCTTCATACAGGCTATTTTTATAACCTTTTTTGTTGGCTTATTTGCGCTACCAGGAGGAATGATAGGCTCATCAATCTTCAAAAGATTAACCAACACATGGAAGGTAGTATTATTAGGCGGACTAATTGGCGCTAGCTTGGGGGTATTTCTTGGATATTATCTCTTATCGCTATATTTATGGTGGAGGATTGTCGGAACATAATCATTTTCTTGAAGTTGAATACTGTAAATTCAGGGTGATTTTAACTTCTATAATGTTCGCCTCAGAAAAGTTGGGAATACATTCGATGAGTGGGTGGTCATGGAGGCTCGATTTTCGGATTTACGATTTTTGATTTTCGATTTACGATTGGTCCGGTGATTATATCCGAGCCGCTTCAAATTTAGAGACCCTGGAGAAAAATGCAAAAATCAAGACTCGAAGCGTTCAGCGACGGCGTGTTCGCCATCGTTATTACCTTGTTAATCCTTGACATTCGTTTTCCCGAAGTTCCATACAGTGAATTCGCCAGTGGTTTGAGAGAAGTGTTTCCCCGCATACTTGCCTATGTGATGAGCTTCATCATCATCGGTTTGTACTGGGTCACACACCATAATTCCATGCATGCCATGAAAAAAACCGACCGCGGGTTTTTATGGTTGAATATCCTGCTATTGTTGTTTGTCAGCTTTATTCCCTTCCCCACTTCGCTTTTAGGTCGCTATCCCTTTCAGGCAGGACCGATCATATTCTACGGCGCAACCCTGATCGCCTGCAACCTGGTCGGGTATGTCATGCTGGTCTACGTCCACTACCACCCGCATTTGGCAAATACCGCATTCAGCCCAAAATACCTGCGCAGTCATACGCCCAATTACATCATTGTCAACGGAGCGTACCTGCTTGCCATACTGATCGCGAAACCCTATCCGCTCGTGAGCTACCTGATCTACATTCTGGTAGTCACCCTCTTGATCCTTTTGCTCCCAAAACAGGATGACGGGATCGATTACGAAACCCACTCGTGACTTTAGCCGGTTATATAAAAAACAGACGCCCTGTAATTAGCGGGCGTCTGTTGATTCTATGTTTCGACGGTCAGGCTAGGGCGTCATCGTCACCATCGAGATCTTTCCATCCAGCAAAAATGCCTGGCAGGTTGAGTAATTCCCGCCGTCACTCGTCTTTGCCTTGAACTGAACGATGGCACCCCCAAGCGATTGGGCATCGGAAATTTGAAAGGTGACCCCTTTATGAGATTGCAGGTACGATTTCAACTCGTTCTGGTCGAAGAGAGTGTCCGAGCCGATGCTGAACATGATGCCTTCGTCGACCATGCCGATCGCGGTATCCACATTTCCGGCGTTGACCGCGTCAAAGAAGCCGGTAACGATAGCGATGGCATCAGCATCAGGGAACAATGTACTCGGCTCTTCGGTAGTGGCAGGATCAACCTCCGCGCTGGAACCCTTGCTGGCTGTCCAGGTCACTTCCTTTTCGTATGCGCCACAAAGACCATCTGCGGAGGATTTGATAAGGAGAGTCCCACTGGCTTCGCTGTCCGAAGTAAATGCCCCATTAAAGATCAGCTCGTCGTTGATGTTTGTATATGAGAGCGAGAATTCGTCGTTGTCGATCACAGCTGAATCGACGCTGCTGCTGGTTCTGCTGCCGGCACTGACTGCTCCGTGGTAGGTGCAGCCGCTGGCTTCGCCCGTATAGTTCAATGAAAACGAAACCACCTCGTTATTCTCGACCTCGAACAGAATATCTTTTCCGTCGACAGTGTTCGTGCCGGTCCAGCTGCCATCATAGGTTCCGCCTGTCTGCACGGGCGGCTCGCTTGTAATGGCAGGCTCAAGTGTTGGCACACCAAAGGGGTTGTTCTGCCCGGAGGAAGACGGATCTTCCGGGACGCTGGTCGGGTCTGATCCCTGCACCGCCTGGCAGGCCAGGGATGCCAGCAATAACGCAGCAAGGGCAAAGTACGAACTGTAATTCCTTCTTCTCTTCATGGCTATTCTCCAATTGATAAATGATGGATAAGATCCTTGCACTAACGGGCTGATTTTATGCAATACCCAGCATATGAATATCACCTAAAGGTAATCCCCGATCGGCGACACTCAAACGAAGAGGTTCGAAGCCCGCCTCCGGTATTTATTGATCTCCCCGGGCAGGGATGTACGATTCCGGGTTTTCGCTTTACGATTACCGGACCTTACCCAGACCACGGAGGATGGAATGCACAAATCCCGATTGGAAGCTTTCAGCGACGGTGTCGTTGCCATCATCATCACCATCATGGTGCTCGAACTTCGCACTCCCGAAGAAGGGACGCTTGCCGCGCTCGTCCCCCTTCTGCCAAAATTCCTAAGCTACATCCTTAGCTTTGTATTTATCGGCATTTACTGGAACAACCATCACCATCTCTTGCAGACAGCGAAAAGCGTTAACGGCTCGATCTTATGGGCGAACATGCACTGGCTCTTTTGGATGTCGCTCATCCCCTTTTCCACAAGCTGGATGGGCGAACACTTCGACTCGACCCCGGTTGCGGTTTACGGCGGGGTTCTTTGGGCGGCAGGCGTGGCTTATTACATCCTTAGTCGGGCGCTCATTGCCCACCATGGACTGGATTCGACCCTGGGCAAAGCCATCGGGGATGGACGCAAAGAACTTCTGACGCTTTTCATCATCACGGTTGCAATTCCGCTGGCATTCGTCTCGCCCTGGATCTCTGCTGCATTATTCGTATTTATATCGATCCTGTGGTTCATCCCGGATCGGCGGATCGAAAAACAATTGTAAAATGAGCCAGTATGCAGATCAGCGATTGCCCCATTTGTACCCAACTGAAGGAGTATGAATATTCCTTTAGCAAGAGCGACGATCTGAATGCCCTGCCCGGTCCGGCCTATCAATTGAAGCGGATCAAAGAGCTTGTCCCAGAGTGGAACGGATCCCACTGGCTGGAGCAATGCCCCCATTGCGGAACATACTACACCTATAAAACGGTGTACGAGTATCTCGTCAGCGGCAGTGAGGATGAAGAAATGCTGACTCGCCTGACGGAGTCTGAGGCGGGGCAATTCCTCAGGTAAGACAAGCCATGGATCAGGCTATCCAATATCAAATCTAAATTTTAAAACTCTGGGAAGAGCTTATGCCAAAACCACCCGACAACCAGACCCGCCCTTTCGAATTGGGCTTTTATAACTTCATCGATGCCGGAAAGAACCCGTTGACCGGCGCAACCAAAGACCCCGCCGAAGTAATGCGAAACATGCTCGAGATCATCGAGCTCGCCGACCAGACCGGGTTGGATGTTTTCGCGATCGGAGAACATCACCGCGAGGAGTATCTCGCCTCCGCACCGGAAGTCATCCTTGGCGCCGCCTCGGCACGGACGAAGACCATCCGCCTCTCCACCGCCGTCACCGTACTCAGCTCTGACGACCCGGTGCGAGTCTTTCAGCGCTTCGCCACCCTCGACCTGCTCTCGAACGGACGCGCCGAGATCATGGCGGGGCGCGGCTCCTTCATCGAATCCTTTCCCCTTTTCGGTTACAACCTCAACGATTACGACGGCCTCTTCGACGAAAAGCTGCGGCTGCTTTCCCAGCTGAATAACTCCGGGAATATCACCTGGTCTGGGAAGTTCCGCGCGCCGCTCAACAACCTGGGAGTCTATCCACGCCCGGTGCAGGAGAAACTCCCCATTTGGGTGGCAGTCGGAGGGACTCCTGAATCTGTGGTCCGCGCCGCGTCGCTTGGAATGCCGATGGCGCTTGCCATCATTGGTGGGATGCCAGAACGCTTCGCCCCCTACCTCGACCTGTACCGCCAAGCCTCCGCGGAATACGGTTTCGACCCAAACTCGATCCCCCTCAGTATCAACTCGCATGGCTTCATCGCCGAGGATGCACAGGAAGCAATAAATGAATACTATCCCATCCAGACGGTGATGATGAACAAGATAGGCCGTGAACGCGGATGGGCTCCCGCCACACAGGACCAGCTCGAACAACAACGCCACCTGCGCGGGTCGGATTTTGTCGGCACACCGGATGAGATCATCGAGAAGATCCTCTTCCAACACGATCTCTTCAAACACCAGCGCTTTCTAATGTACATGGGCAATAACGCCATCGACCACAAAAAGATGATGCATGCCATCGAACTTTTCGGAACGAAGGTTGCACCAGTGGTACGAAAAGAGATCGCAAGCCGCATGGCTGTGTAGTGGACCCGATGAACGGGAAGGAACGTGGGAGCAAAGTAGGATGGCATCACCCGGGCGTTTGCAACCGCCCTCGGCTATAATGTTGTCGATGATCAGCCAGAGATGGGTTTCAACTCTCTTCCCGTTGACGCCCGTTGAATAAATCCCACACCCTTAGAGGCATCCATGTCTGAAAGTACATCCCTCAAGCTCTTCAAATGTCCATCCTGCGGCGCTCCGCTTGACCCGACCCCGGGCATGGCGGCGATGAAGTGCCCGTACTGCGGCGCGACCGTCATCATCCCCGAGACTATACGGGCATCCACACAAAACCCAAAGCCGAGCGAGAACCTTGGGACGCTTTCCGACGTAACCAGACTCGCGAAGGAAGGCAAGCTGGATGAAGCCGCCAAGATCTACAGCCGGATCACCGGTCTCAGCCACGAGAACGCGATGTTCAGCGTCAAGTCCATGGCAGGGATCTATGGCGACACAGCCCAAGAGTCATCGTCCACAGCCTCGAAAGGACCGTCCTTCTCGTCGGGGCCCTCTTTCTCTTCTGGTCCCGTCATCAACAGCCAACCCCAGATGGATTCAAGACCGGGTGAACCGTACGTCATCAGTTCGGCACCATCCATGCCGATACCCCGGCGGCGCAACCGCTCCTGCCTTTCGGGGATCATCAACCTGGTGATCTTCATCGTCGTGATATCTTCGGTATTCCCCTCGGTTTTTAAATCCCTTCCCTTTACACTTCCCACTGAATTCCCATTCGAGATCCCCTTCCTGACGGATGGATCACTCATCCCCAAACCGTTTGCCACCGAGTTATCCTCCTTCGGCACCAGAGGCTTGAACGACCCACGCTCCATTGGCGTGGACGGAAACGGAAATATCGTGGTCGCGAGTTTCAGCGGCGGCGAGATCAAAGTCTACGACTCGACCGGCAACCAGATATCGGATTTCACCACCGAAGCCGATACAAGCCTGACCAGCATCGCCGTCTCGCGTGACGGTGTGATCTATGTTCCATCCGATACGATCCTAATGTACAACATGGATGGCGAACAGATCGGCTCGATCGGTCCGAACATTTCATTTGGTTACCGGAACATCGCCCTGGGACCAAACAATGCCATCTATGCCGTCACGCTGGATGCGATCGTCCGCTTCAACAAAGATGGAGAGATCGACCTGACGATACCGGCAGAGACCATCGAAGAGCTTACCGGGGATCTGAGCAGCCTCTCGCAGGTCACTGTGGATGCGTTCGGGAACATCTATTACTGGGGAACTTTCGATGCCACCGTTTACAAGTTCTCGCCGGATGGAGAATTCATCAACACCTTCGGTGGCGAAGAATCCCCGGGTGCGGACTTCCAGCCGGGTAAATTCGTCAGCCCGCACCAGATCATCTTCGATAACTATGGGCGCATCTACGTTGTCGATTTCTTCAACATCCAAGTCCTGGATGCGGATGGGGACTACATCGACAAGATCGAACCCGGGCATTATGGCGCCGCCTTCGATGCACAGAACTACCTGTATGCGATCAAAACCCTTGGGCACGACGTCGTCAAATATCAGGTCAAAGCCCCGGGAGAATGAATAGCCTGATCGTAGACTTCTCATGAAAAGCCAGGTCGATCGCATCCTGCTCGTAATAACTTTCGCACTCCTTACTTTCGCCTGCGCCAGCATCCTCCCCACCGAGGAACCGCCCGGCGTGGGTGAAAAAGCGGAGAAAGGTTACGCAGCCAGCCAACCGGTCATCACGGCTTTGGAATCATATAAGCTCGATCACGGCTCATACCCGGATACCCTGACCCTGCTCGTCCCCGATTACCTGCCCAGCGCCCCGGCCAAGACCGGGGAGTTGGATTTTTACTATTCGAGCACCGGGGATAGTTATCAATTTTCGTTCTATTATCTTGGTCCCGGCATGAACGCCTGCACCTACACACCCGAAGCGAAAGATTGGAAATGCTCAGGAGCGTATTAGCCCGGTGAGTGATACAATCCACTTCGTGCAGAGATATCAAGGCAGGTCATCAAACTGGCGGACGCTTACCGAGCGAACCCTGGGTGTTTACTGACGCGACCCTCTCATGCAACATATATTCACCCGCTGGTCTTTGGGCGGTGCTTTTGTGCAGTGACGCAATCCCTTCCGGCAACGTCGCGCACCCAGGAGATAAGGAATGGAATACAAGCTTTACGTCGGGAACCTGGCGTACTCGGTCACCGAAGCAGATTTGCAGACTCTGTTCGCGCAGGCGGGCACGGTCAAATCTGTGGCGTTGATCAAGGACAAATTCACGGGTCAATCCAAGGGCTTCGCCTTCGTCGAGATGGAAAACCAGCAGGGCATGGATACCGCCATCAACATGTTCAACGGCAAGGACTTTCAGAACCGCGCCCTCTCGGTCAGCATTGCCCGGCCGCGCGAGGAACGCTCGAGTTTCGGCGGCGGCGGCGGTTACAACAGCCGCGGCGGCAAGGGCGGCGGGAACGACCGCAAGCGCAAACCCCGTGGCGGCGACAACAAACCTCGCTGGTAAATGCAATAAAAAATCTCCCTTCGCGGGGGGATTTTTTGTTAAAGGACTCCAGAAGTTCTACTTCTGGAAGTTCGCAAGTAGTTGCAGTTTAACAAATTAACCTGACAATATGTGCGCTTCGACTTCGCTCCATTCCCAGAGGGAAAGCCGTCCTGAGCGGAGGGCTGAGCAGTTTTTGCGAAGCTCGCAGTCGAAGGACGCTCCGCTCAGCGCGGCAGTGCATTGTTGGAATTATTTATAAAAATTCAAGAACTTGCGGAGTCCGCCCAGCTAGTGAAACCTTCCTGCTTCCTTGAATAAGGAGGGAAGTCACGCCTTAAAACCGTCGCTCTGCTTTGACGGGGGTAAATTCCCCTGCTATACTCCAATTAAGGCAATCGCCCAAATAAAAACGGCTGACAGCCGGAAAAACAAAACCAACGAACTTGAACCAGAAACAAGGAGATTTCCTATGGCTTTCAAACTCACGTACGCCACCATGTTCAACCCGCCCGAAACCCTGCACAAAGG
>CAZYLM010000121.1:0-8131 GCA_964648645.1 uncultured Anaerolinea sp. | reverse complement strand
GCGATGGTCTCCACCAAACGCACGCGCGATTCGGGGAAAGCATTCGGGTTATTGAAATCCTGAACGGTGATGCCGCCAATCAATTCTCCGGCGGCGAGGATCGGGACGAGAATTGCAGAACGGGGGATCTCGGGGCCTGAGGTCAGGTTGGAGCCGAATTTTTCCCAAAGCTCAGGTGTGATCTCGTTCATTACCAGGGGTCTGCCTTGTTTGGCAAGCCGCCTGCTGAACGCGCTTAACAGAGTCTGTTCTGGATAGATACGTTGACCTTCACGGTAGGCATAGATGGGAGTGAGCAGAGAGGAGTTGCTGTCATACAAGCCAATGCCAAGGTTCTCGGTTTTCAACTCACTGCGTAATTTATCCCCGACCTGGTCGGCCAGGGTTTGCAACCCCAATTCCTGGGTAAGCGACTGGCTGATGTTGTTGATGATGGCGAGTTCCGCTGCACGTTCCTGCTCGGCTTCGAAGAGACGGGCGTTCTCCAACGCCACTCCCATGTTATTCGCAAGCGTCGAGAGCAGGCGGACGCTGTTCTGGTTGTAGGCATTCCTTGTATACGTGTGGACGGAGACAACGCCCAATACATTATCACCGACGATGATTGGAACGCCGAGATAGGATTGAGTGACCTTGGGGTTGACCTCCGAAGCTTCTGGAGGATAGTAAGCCCCCAGTTTGGCTGCCTCATCGGCTGAGCCGAGGATCAGCGGCTGGCGCGATTGGATGACCTTGGAGGTCAGGCCAGTGCCAAGCGGGAAGCTTTCCACAATATCGATGTAAACGCCGTCATCCCATTCGTAAACCGGCTGGATCATCCTTTTACCGGCATCGAGCATGAGGATCGAGGTTGCGTCTGCCTTGAAGATCTCGGTAACCTTGTCCCCGACGGTGCGAGTGATGGTCTGAAGGTCCAACTGCCTGGACATTGCCTCACCGACGCTGTTGATGATGGCAAGTTCTGCCACACGCTCCTGCTCCGCCTGGAAGAGGCGTTGGGTTTCGTCAAAGAGGCGGGCATTCTGTAACGCTACACCCAGGTTGGCAGAAAGTGTGGTTAACAGGCTTACGCTGGATTCGGAAAAGGCATTCGGCTCGTTGGCATAAAGGGTGATGACCCCGATCACCTGCCCGGAAGACCAGATGGGCGCGCAAACCACGCTTTGGGTCAGATCTTCCTCTGTTTGATCGCCGATGAGCTGACTTTCATCCATGCCCAGTTCCGCTTTTCGCTGTTTGATGTTTTCGTTGATGATCAATGTGCTGCGGTTGGTGATCACCCAGCCTGCAAAGCCTGGCCTAAGCAGAAACGGATCAACTGGATACCGATCGCCGTGCTCAATGTAATAAGGCGTGGAGATGATATTACTTTTCGAGTCGTAGAGACCGATGTACATATCCTCGACCTTGAATTCCTTGCGGATCTTTTCGCCCACCAGGTCGATGATGGCGCTAAAGTCGAGCTCGCGCACGAGCCCTTCACTGACGCTGTTGATGATGGCAAGCTCGGCAGCCCGATCTTCAGTTACTTTGAGAAGGCGCTGGGTTTCATCAAAGAGACGCGCATTTTCAAGTGCCACACTCATGGCATTGGCAAGGGTTTGCAGGAGGCGCGCATCGTCTTCCGTGTAGGCGTTCTTCTTGTAACTTTGTACGCTGATAACACCAGTTGTTGATTCGTTGAGGAATTGCGGAACGCCAAGAAAGGACTCGTTCAGATCTTCACTGCTGTCCGGGGATGGAATATCGATGACGTCAAACTGCCGTTGCTCTTCATCGGAGCCCAGCAAAAGATATTTACGGGACTTGATGATATGTGAGTAGAGTCCACGCCCAAAGGGGAGTGGGCGGGCTTGTGCAGATGGTTGACCTCTTTCCACATAGTATTTGGAGTAGACCAGTTCGTCACCGTGTTGATAGGTGGAAATGTATGTAGTGTCTGCATTGAAGATCTCGCGGATTTTATCTCCAACCATATCGTAAATGGATTGCATGTCCAACTTTGAAGCGAGCCCTTCTTGCACGCTGTTGATAATGGCGAGTTCCGCATTACGCTCTTCGGTGATCTTGAGCAGACGCTGGGTTTCGTTAAAGAGATTCGCGTTTTCGAGCGCCACACTCATGGCGTTTGCGAGGGTCTGCAGCAGGCGCAGGTCCGATTCGTTGAAGGTGTTCTCAGGGAGGGCATTGCCCAGCATGATTAAACCCCAGGCACTCCCCCCACTCAACAAAGGCACCCAAATGTTATTATATTCATCTTCCCTGTCGTCCCCTATATCTTGAGATTCGAATAGATCGCCTATTGCTTTGTCGTTATGATTTAACAATAGGGGCATGGCTGTGTGAATTACATATGCGCCGAACCCCTTCACGCCGAGTGGGTGGGGCTCGACGCTGATTCTCTTTTGTTTATTCCCTTCATAGGGGTAATGTAATAAATTTGTCTGCCGATCCAGCACACGGATAGCCACGACCTGCGCCTTGGACTCGAAAATCTCACAGAGTTTATCGCCAACCAGATCGTAAATTGCCTGAATTTCGAGTTTTGATGCGAGAGCAGCCTGTACACTGTTAATAATGGCAAGCTCTGCGTTGCGCTCTTCGGTGATCTTGAGCAGGCGCTGGGTCTCGTCGAAGAGGCGGGCGTTCTCGAGGGCAGTTCCCAACGAGGCGGCGATGGTGGTCAGCAGGCGCAGTTCAGATTCGCCGAAGGCATTCTCGCGCTCGTAGTTTTCGATGGAAATAACGCCCAGCACACGGTCACCGCTAATGATCGGCACAGAAGCCATTGATTTACTTTGGTCGGTACCGGGGACCAATGGGATCCCCGCCTTTTCGTATTCAGGTGGAGAATTCAACACGAAGGGCTTGCGGGTTTTAGCCATCGTTTCGAACTGCCCGCCCGGACTGGGCGGTGCTGACGGAATGGATAAGCGTTCCCCATGCTCGTATGCGTAGAGATAATGAACGATGTTTGTCTTTGAGTCATACCAGCCGATGCCCAAGTCGCCTGTGTTGAGCACTTCGCTCAGCTTATCGCCGACAAGGTCCACAATAGCCTGGAAATCCAATTCGGCGGCAAGTCCCTGCTGGATGGAATTGATGATCTGCAGCTCGGCAACGCGCTCCTGCTCGGCTTTGAAGAGACGCTGGGTTTCATCAAAGAGGCGCGCGTTTTCGAGGGCAACCCCCATTGAGGAAGCGATGGTTTGAAGCAGCCTTATGTTCGAGACATTGAAGGCATTATCGATCTCGTAATCTTCAATGGCAATGCTGCCGATGACCTTATCGCTCGAAATGATGGGCACAAGGGCAATGGACTTCGATTGGTCCGTACCCGGCATGGTCAGTAGACCGAATTTTTTTGAGACCTCTACGGTTTTCCCGAAGACAGACAGCTTGTCTTTTTGGATTTTACGGAACAATTTTGACGGCTTTGTCGGCTCAAACGTGAGGCGCTGCCCGTGTTCGTATTCGTAAGGATAGTAAATAAGATCGGTCTTTTCGTCATACAGACGGATGCCGATCTCTTCGGTGTGCAATACCTCACGGAGTTTGTCGCCCACCAGATCGATAACGGTTTGCAATTCAAGTTTGGAGGCAAGCCCTTGCTGGATGGAATTGATGATCTGCAGTTCGCTGATGCGTTCTTGAAGTTCTTCGGTTCGTTCCCGGACCTTGTGCTCGAGTCCCGCGATGAGTCCGGCATTATCCAAAGCGACGGCTCCCTGATTCGCCAGCATGCCGAGCATGTCGCGGTCGGTGTCGTCAAATATTCCATACAAGGCATCCATGTCCGCGTACAGGTAGCCGACGACCTGGTTTTGGGCGATCAACGGCGCAACGATGCGGAAAAGTCCTTGAGAGCCTTCTTTCTTCTTTCTTCTTTCTTCGACCAACTGCACCACGCGCGTCTTTTTCGCTTGATCCAAATACTTCCCGATGCGCTTCAACACATCCCTGGGGTCTTCGGCTTTTTCGTAGCTTTTACCCGATTGATACGAAGGCAATGGCAGAATCGATTCTGCCACTTGGCGCGTGCCATCTTTTTCAAGGATCAACATCACGCGCTCGCCGCCGATGAGTTCGGTGGCTTCTTCGACGAGGAAGGTTTGGATGCGTTCGAGGGTGTGCAGGGCGTTGAGGCGCAGACCCGTATCCGCGAGGCGCTGGAAGGGTTCGCGCAGATTGGATTCGATGGCGAGATGCGCGAATAATCGTTCCTTCGGTAACTTGCGCTTCGCCCCATCCTTCACCCAATATTGTAAGAGTTTGCGATTGTCTTCGACCTTGGTGAGCGCGTTGCGGCGCAAGCCAGCATCGCGGATGTTGCTGATCTGTTCGAGCAAGAAGTCGTAGGCGCGGTCAAGAGATTCGCGGGCTTCTTTCGTTTTCTTGTTGGCGTTCAACGCCTTTGCATGCCACCACCAAATGGCTTGCGAGGTCAATCCATCCACTTTTGGGAAAGACTGGGCTTGGTGCATGGCAGCAACTTGACTGGTGATTTTGAGCGCCGCGAGCAAATCGTTGTTTGCCAGATGCAATTGCCCCAGCGTAACCATGCCGACCATCTCTCTGTTGAGCATATCGTACTGGCGCGCCATTTTGATGGCCGCCTGATGCAAGCGAATGGCGGTTTTGAGATTCCCTTCAACAAATGCTAGATCCGCTTTTGTTTGAATGAGAGCCACCTCCATGGACGGGTCGCCTACTTCGGGAGCGAGTGGTTCAAACTCTCGTAAATGGGTTCGCGCTGATTCCAAAGCACCCAAAAAGATTTCAGGAGTCATTAAGTTCGCTAAGTCGTATACCAAACCCATTTTTGCGCCGATGGTGCGGTCAAAATCTGATACTTCGGTCAGGATGCGAAGACTGTGAGAATACAAACCCAGCTCACTATAAGCCAGCGCTAAGTTGCCATATGCGACGTATTGGCGCTCCTGATAACCCGCTGTCTCGAATGCCTGCTTGGATTGCTGGAGATGCAGGATACGCTCGGCGAGATCGGCATCGATGAACGAAAATATATTAAGCGCGTTACCCAGACCATACTGATCGCCCGCCTGCTGACAAAGCTCTATTGCTTTTTTCGTAGCAAATTGCGCTTCTTCCATACGGTTCAAACGTGTGAAACCGAAAGCCATTCTATGATAGCAACGCCCCATGCCTGAAATATCACTCAGGTCTTGAAAGATTCTCAGGGCTTGCTGTGCAGTGATCAGGCTATCTTCTATTTTTTGAACGCGCGATTGCATTTCAGCCAATGTCAGCAGGCTTTGGGCTATCAACGTCTTTTGTTTGCTTTGTTGGGCCGCTTTCAGCGCCTTTGTTGCAGATTTGAGGGCGGGATTTAAATCACCCATCCACATTTGGACGAAGGCGAGGCGGTTCAAAGCCTGTGCTTTGAGCACGGCTGTTGAGCCTAATTTCATCATCGCTTTGGCGTCTTGCAAGGCAAGGTCCAGTTTGCCGAGGGCGATGTAGGATTCGGAGCGCAGATCCAACAGAGACATTGCCATTGAAGGGACACGATATATACTTGCGCCTGCACGCCGTGCAGGCGTCGTGTTGCTACTTAATGCCTCTGTCGCCGAATCAATTACCGCTGCGTGCTGACCCGTCCACGCCAGTTGGCGAATCTGCTCGAGGGTGGGGGCTAAGGTCGATTTTGAAGAGCCGCTTTTCTTGGTCATAAACTCGGAATCCTGTGTGCGTCTAAATCTTTAGGTGCGACTTTCGCTTAAGACGGGCTGTGCCGCTTTTGCCTGATATTGTACCGGCAGGCTGAGTGTAAATACAGAGCCTTTGCCAAGTTCGCTTGTGGCGGTCAGATCGCCGCCGAGCAGGCGGGCAAGGTTGCGGCTGATGGCAAGACCGAGACCCGTGCCGCCATACTTGCGGGTGGTGGTGGAATCAGCCTGTTGGAATTCTTCAAAGACTTTTTCCAGCGCCTCTTTGCTGATGCCGATGCCGCTATCGCTGACGTGGACATGGAACATCGCCTCGGCTTTTTGCGTTGTCAGGCGGACCTGCCCTTGATGGGTAAACTTGGCGGCGTTACTGAGCAGGTTGAGGATGATCTGTTTGATCTTGTCCTGGTCGGAGAAGACAAAGTCGAGGCTGGGGTCAAGCTCCTTTTGCAGGGTCACACCCGGCTTGAGCAGAGGCGTGGCAAGGTGGATGCAGGATTCTGCCAGAGCGCTGACGTCGAACTGGGCGGGGGCAACATCCATGCGACCGGCTTCGATCTTGGCAATATCGAGCACGGTGTTGATCAGCCCCAGCAGGTGTTCGGAACTGCTCAGCACTTTATCCAGATTTTCGAGTTGTTTTTCGGGCAGGGCGCCATCGGCTTTGCGGCGCACGATGCGGGTGAACCCGATGATGGCGTTGAGCGGGGTGCGGAGTTCGTGGCTCATGTTGGCAAGGAAGGTGCTCTTTGCCTGATTGGCATGTTCGGCGGCATCGCGCAAATGCTGCGACTCGTCGAAGAGGCGCGAGTTTTCAATGGCAATGGCGGCATGACGCCCCAAGCCCACGAGGAAGTCGAGGTCGATGGGGGTGAAGGTGCCATCGCGACGGTCTTTGTAAATGGAGATGACCCCGATGGTTCGGTTGCTGGCGATGAGTGGTGCGACCATCATGGTTTCGGGGTCTTCATCTTCATCGGGGGTGCCTGCCACGTGCTGACGGCGCGGGTCGAGGTGCAGGTATTCGACCACTTCGGCAATGCCGGTTTGGGCGATGGCGCCGGTGACGCCTTTGCCCATTTCGAGCGTGCTTTCGTTGTTTTGTTTGGCGTATTTTCCAAGCGCCACTTTGGTGACGAGGGTTTTGCCGTCTTCATCGAGCAGGCGCAGGATGGTGTCGCGGGCGTTGAAAAGGGTATGGACGTTCTCTGTTACGATCTCAGCCACTTGCTGCATATCCAATGTGGAGGAGAGTTCGCGCCCGACGTTGGCAATGGTTGCCATCTGATTCGAGTTGCGTTCGGTCTCGTTGAAGAGGCGCGCGCTTTCGAGTGCCACACTCATCGACGATGCCAGGGTGGTGAGCAGGCGCAGGTCTGAGTCTGTGAAGGCATGTTCGCGTTGGATGTTTTGAACCGAGATGACGCCGATAGCTTCATTGCCGAGCAGCAAGGGAACATAGATGGCAGATTTCGGTTCTCTGGCATCGTCGCCGCCAATGACATAGGAATTGACTTCCATGCTGCGTTCTGCCATTTTTTCATTGATCATGAGGGGTTGACGGTTGCGCATCACAAATGGACCAAAGCCATTCTCGTCGTGCGGGATCGGTTCTTGCGTCAAACGCATTCCGCCTTCCACCACGAAAGGATAGAGTTCCATGTCGGTCTGTTTATCGTGAAGCATGATGAAACAGGTTTGTAGGTTGAAGATCTCGCAAACCTTGTTGCCGACCAGATCGTAAATGGATTGCATATCCAACTTGGAAGCGAGCCCTTCCTGCACCGAGTTGATGATGGCAAGCTCGGCGGCACGGTCTTCGGTGATTTTGAGCAGACGTTGGGTCTCGTCGAAGAGACGCGCATTCTCGAGCGCCACACTCATGGAGTTGGCGAGCGTTTGTAAGAGGCGCACGTCTGACTCGCTAAAAGCATGTTCTTTCTGGTAATCGCTCAGGTTGATCAAGCCGCGCGCCTGATCGCCCACGATCAGCGGCACGAACAATTCAGATTTGGATGCGGCAGTGCCATCAAAAACAAAACTACCATATTTTTTTGATTCTTCTTCTGCGTTTTCGTTGATGACCAGCGTTTCGCGTGTGCGAATAATATACCCGGCAAACCCAACATCCTGATGCGGTCTTGACGGGATGCTGACGCGCTCTCCAAACTCGTAGGCATACGGGTAGTGCATGAGGTTGGTCTGCGGGTCATAGATGCGGATGCCCACGTCCGCATTATTGAATATCTCGCGGATCTTATCGCCGACCGCGTCATAGATGCCTTGAATGTTGAGTTCGGCGGCGAGTGCCGCTTGCACGCTGTTGATGATGGCAAGCTCGGCGTTGCGCTCTTCGGTGATCTTGAGCAGGCGCTGAGTCTCATCGAAGAGACGCGCGTTTTCGAGCGCGGTTCCCAACGAGGCGGCGATGGTGGTCAACA
>CAZYLM010000120.1:0-8274 GCA_964648645.1 uncultured Anaerolinea sp. | reverse complement strand
GTCAGGACCAGGAGAGTCCCTGCATCAGCACGCATTATTGTATCTGTCTTGCAAGGAGATACAGGGCAGTAATAGGCAGCTTGTTGACTTGAAAGAGCCGGGTCTCCTAAGCCCGGCTCTTTCGATCTTTCAAGGAGGAGGAGAGGAATTGCCCCATGTGCGTAAATGTATCACGGGTGTGCACACCATGCTTGACGTTATCCCTATGTCACGCAAACGGAAAGGGGACGTTTTTCGTGAGTATTTATTAACCCTGCCTGCAGGATAAATTAATCAAAAGAGCGGCTCTTTGTGAACCGCTCTTCTCACTTGTGGCTACGGAGCTTGTTTTGCGAGCAGGCTGGCAATGCCTTTCAATTCCAGCCACCATTGTTCCTTTGGGCGTTGGTATTCAGCATCGATTAATCTATCGAAGTCGCGCATGTCATGGAATTGGATCCTGCCGTTCTGCATACCGATGAAGGCGCTGTTGAACTCCTTTTTCTCGCATTGGTCGACCAGGTATTCAAGGCACATGCGCGAGAGCCGGGTTGCTTGGATGCGGTCGAACGGGGAGGGGTCGCCGCCTTGCTGCAAGTGCCCAAGGATGGCAGGGCGTACATCGAACACATCACGCCCTTCCTCTTCGAACAGTGAACAGATAAATTCCGTGTTATAGACCGGGTTGGCTTTTTCGTTGCGGATCATCAGCCCGAGCCGCTTGCCCGAGTGGAATCCGTTCAGCAGTTTTTCCACATCCTCCTGCAGGTCGCGCAGTTTGATCCCCTCCTCATGGAGGTAAACGCGTTCCGCGCCTGTTGCCATGCCTCCCATCAATGCCAGATAACCACAGTAATGCCCCATCACTTCCACAACAAAACAACGTCGTGTTGCCACAGCAGATTGTTTGATCTTGTCCACCGCATCCACAATGCTGTTCAAAGCGGTGTCGGCTCCAATGCTGAATTCGGAACCGGGCAGATTATTGTTGATGGATGCAGGCAGGCAGACCATCGGAATGTTGAACGACGGGAAGTTCGGACGGCTGCTCAAGAAGCCGAAAGCGGCTTCATAGGCATTCCAGCCGCCGATGATCAAGATCGCATCGATGTGGCGGTCTTCGATCACGCGGGCGATGGAATACAGGTCGCGTCCTTTCGGGACCCTGCGCGTGGTGCCAAGCGCTGAACCGCCGCGTGAAGCCCAGCCGCTCACACTCATCCAACTCATTTCCTCCACATCGTCATCGATCAACCCCTCGAAGCCATTGTGGATTCCCAGCATCACGTGCCCCGCGTCCAGCCCAAGGCGAATGGCAGCCCGCCCGGCGGTATTCATACCCGGAGCTGGCGCACCTGCGTTCAATACTGCAATACGAAAACGTTTCTTTTCCGGGTCAGTGGGGTGAGGCAGGGCGCGCACCATCGTCTTGAAAGTGGTGAAGGCATCTTTAAAAGATGAACTGCGCAGAGACATGGCACGTTCGTAATCACCGGCGTTGATGGCTTCAGCCACTGCCTGGGTTTTGCGCACGCTTTCCATCAACGGCAGGCGCGTCATGCGGTTGTTGCGGATGCCGATCACCACAGGTTCTTTTTCCGGGCCTGCTTCGAGGATCGCACTCACAGCCTCATACCCCATCAGTGTGCTGAGTGTGCGGTCGAATGCGCTTGGGCGTCCACCGCGTTGGACATGCCCCAGCATCGTCACGCGGACTTCTTCATTAAGCTTCTCTTCCAATACACGTTGAACATCGCTGGAGCCGATGTAATTTCCGTGACGGTCGCGCGCGCCTTCGGCAAGGATCACAATGCTGTCGCGGCGTCCGGCTTTTCGGCCTGCGCGGAGGCGTTCGGCGAGCACTTCGCCCCAATCTTCCACATCAGGCGGCGCCTCAGGGATCAAAACCCAGTCTGCTCCGCAAGCCAGTGCGCCCATCAATGCAAGGTACCCGCAGTTGCGGCCCATGACCTTGACGACGAAGGTGCGTTGATGGCTGGCCGCCGTGCTTGTTATTGCATCGACCGCTTCGGTGATACGGTGCAGGGCAGTATCGGCGCCGATGGTCATATCCGTGCCTGAGAAGTCGTTATCGATCGAACCAACCAGACCGACGATCGAAAAGTTTGGGTATGCGGCTGCCTGTTCCGGGGTGATCTCACCTGCAGATACCAGCTCAGCGATCAACGCTGCCCACTCCTGGCGAAAGAGATTGGCACCGGTCAACGAGCCGTCACCGCCGATAACGATAAGTCCGTCGATACCGGTGAGGATGAGATTCTTTGCTGCCTGTCGGCGACCTTCGCGGGTGCGAAATTCATCGCTGCGGGCTGAGCCGATGATGGTCCCGCCCAGTTGAAGAATGCCGCCCACCGAATCCCAATCCATTTTTTGAATGTAATCGCCGTCTCTGATGAGACCTTCATACCCCTCCTTGATGGCGTACACTTCGGCGCCCTTATCCAGGGCGGCGCGGACGATGGCGCGCACAGCAGCGTTCATGCCCTGGGCATCCCCGCCGCTGGTCAGTATTCCAATTCGTTTTGTCATAAGCTACCTGTCAAAAATTCTGCAAACGGATTCTACTGTATCCGCGCTCAAAAGGTGCCTGTCAAATATCACCTTGTATTCATGAACACCCCCACTTTGCCGCATTGGTTGAATGTTTGGAATATTATTTTTCCGGACCTTCCTGTTGCCTCCATGCAGAGAGTCTGTTCTCATCAAGAAACTCTATTTGGGCCATGGCGATTGACGGATCAAAGTGGATTTTGGCAAGGTCTTCCTCTGAAATAGGCTGGCTAGCAATCACGGACCGATAGGCAGGCAGGATGCGCAGATAAAGGCGGACGTACCCCACCCAGCCACCAGAGAAGGTAAGTAGAGTCAATGTAGCCGCAAGGAACAAATACAAGAGATTGACACGCAATCGAATGAATTGCACAAAGGGCAACAGCACCAACAGCGAAGCCCAATACCAGGCGGATATGGTTAGGTAGCGCGAGACGGTCGATTGCCGCAGCCCAAACTCCATGCGCCCGAGGGAGATGGAAAGCGTCGTTGCCAGGATGAAAAGGCTGATCGCAAAATAGGGGAGCATCATTTTCCATAGTCCGCTTTTATAGGCATGAACGACAACCGCTCCATAAAGGAAGAGGCTCAACGCACCGAATGCCCATGCGATATACCAAAATGCAAAGATTGGCGCGCCGAGGAAATTGAGGATCCATACGATCCATTCGATGGGATGGGTGAACAGGTAGGGCAGGTTGATCTGTGAGGGGGATGTCCACCCGGAAAAGAAAACCCAAAGAGCGGCAGCACTGATAGCTACCCAAACCAGCGCTTTGATGATTCGAGTTCGTCGGTCTTCGTTCAATATCAGGATGAACAGACCCAATACCCAGAATAATACGCCGGTGACCATCGAAAAGTTTGCGATAACACCGAGCCCTGCAGCGATGGCAAAAGATGCCCAGCCCCGGTCTGTGAGCAGGAAAAAACCGATGACCACACATGCCATACAAAGGAACATGATTGTCTGGAATCCCTGGACCCAACTTTCACGATGACCCAGGTTGAAGATCAGTAAGGACAATAATGGGATCATGAATGGAGGTATATTGACCTCATTCGCATTCCAGGTTCGGATGGCGCGGCGAATGAAGAAAACAAAGACGCCGACAGCGATGACGAGGTTTGCCCATAACTCAGCTTTGACGTTGTAATCGGTAAGAAAGGCAAGCCCCAACCAGATCAACCTTGGGAAGAAAGGGCGGTGTTCATTTACCTGTGCAAGCAACGATACCGGTGTGAGTTGCCCCTGCCAGGCCAGCATCAGATACGAGACAAAATTCCATTGGTCCCAGAACGGGATGTTCAAGCCAAAGAAATAAATGTAAAAGCCAACGCAAAGGATTGGTATTACCGTCAGAGCTGTGATCTTTTTTGAGAGCATATCAGGCTCCAGCGCCTGGCTGGGGAGTCACGGTCCCGGTCTTTACATTCCAAACCTCTGCGCTCTCTTTGAATTCAGGGGAGAACAGCGAGAGGTCGGTGGTGGTGAAGAACACCTGCTTCTCAGGGCTGGTGTATTTCAATAGATCAGCGCGGCGTGAAGAATCCAATTCCGCCATCACTTCGTCGAGCAGGATCACAGGGTATTCACCGGAGCGTTCCTTCATCCAATCCACCTCGGCCAGCTTGATCGCCAGCAAAGTGGTGCGTACCTGCCCGCGCGACCCGTAATCGCTCACGTCCGCCTTATTGATGATGAAGCGTAGATCGTCCCGGTGCGGGCCGATGGTAGTCACGCCTCGCGCGATCTCCTCCCCGCGAATCTGTTTGAGACGGGTGAGGAAACCGGATTGAATATCTTTCAACTCAATGGAGGAGCGATCTATGGCGGTGTCGATCTTCAGACCAAGTTGTCCGCTTGGCTTGGGCAGGGGGTCATAGGCGGGTTCATATGCGAGGCGCAGGATCTCGGCTCCACGGGTCAGTTCATGATGGATGCGGGACGCGAAGCGCTCGATCTCCTGCACAGACTGGATCCGCCGATGGATGATCCGCGCCCCGAACTTTGCAAGTGCCTCATCCCAGACTTCGAGCTGGTCGCTGTTTCCCATCGATTCATTCAACGCTTTGAGCAATGCGTTCCGTTGTGTAAGCGCCTGGGAATAATCGCTCAGGTCCTGCGCGTACGTTGGCACGGCCTGCGATAACGCCAGGTTGAGATAGCGGCGACGTTCCTCCGGTCCGCCCTCGATGATCTGTGACATTTGCGGCGCGAAGATGACCGCCTTGAAATGACCGATAACATCGTTCATCTGACGCTTGACGCCATCCAGCAGGATTTCCTTTCGCAGGCGTTGACCGTTCGCGCCGGCCGGTTCGAGGATGAGCCGCACTTCAAGCCGGTGTTTGATCTTCTTGATCTGATAATCCGCCACGAGGCGGGTGACTGCCAGCGGATTTTTCGCCTCGTGAAAGTTGACCATCTGCCGGTCGACGTTTGTCTGGAAGGAAGTGAACGCCGAAAGGAAATAGATCGCTTCCAGGACGGAGGTTTTGCCCTGGGCGTTTTGCCCTACCAACACAACGGCCCGCTGTGGAAGTTCAACATCCAGGCGGGTGAGACTGCGGAAATTGGTAAGGGAGAGGTGGCGGAGATACATAGGGTTTGGGCTTATTGTCCGCCGCATATTTCGTTATGCGTAAATCGTAATACGCAAAGCGCATCATGGGGCGTAAATGTCTCGGTTACAGGATCATTTCCAGTTCAAGCTCATCGCGCAATGGGATGCCGTTTAAGCCGATGAGCGGGATGGAAGGTTTTGCTTTTCTCGTTTCGGTGATGGCTCCGCGGCGCAGGGCGCATAGCTCGAAGCCGAACTTCTGATAGAGCTTGAGCGCTCTCAGGTTGTCGTTGGTGGTGGTTAGAAAGAGATACTTGCAGCCGCGGCCTTTTGCTTCGCGAAGGATCTCGATCAATAATGCCTTGCCGATGCCTTTGCCTTCCTCGAGGCTGTCCAGTGATGTGATTTCGCACTCCTCGCCACGGACCTGGAAGGTAATCACACCTTTCCACTCGCCAAAGATAAAACCCTCGACCTCATTGTACCGAATCGTCTCTCCGTGAACGATTATGAAATCCGCACCCCAATGCTGAATCCAAAATTCTCGTAAGCGGGGCACCTCACCCCGAGTCAAGCGGCGGATTGACATTCGAGCATCAATCTCAAATCGTAAATCGAAAATCAATCCAGCGGTGTCTCTTCCTCATCGCCCGGTTTCCATACGCGGGTCGCTTTATCGGTGAACAGGACCCCGTTCAAATGGTCGATCTCGTGTTGGAAGATGCGCGCCATCCAGCCATCCACCTTATGTTTGACAGGTTTCCCGTAGCGGTTGAGCGCTTTCACTTGAATCGCATCATGTCGTTCCACTTCGCCCACCAGTCCGGGGATCGAGAGACAACCTTCCACACCCATCACCTTTTCTTCAGACACCTTGATGATCTCGGGGTTGATGAGCACGAATTGTTTCTTCTTTGGGGGTGGAGCGTCTTCAGGCAGTTCTTCCTCTTCTTCCTCGGCGTATTCGACCACGGCCAACTGCATGGGCAGGTTGATCTGCGGCGCAGCAAGACCCACACCGGGAGCGTCGCGCATGGTTTCGAACATATCGTCGATGAGCGCCTGCAGGTCTTTGTCGAAATTCGTGACCGGTTTCGCCTTCTTCCGCAAAATGGGTTCAGGCAGGTGGATGATCTGTCGTAAAGTCATTCGGGATATTCCTCGTATGGAAATTAAAAATCTCCGGGCTGGTCGCCGATATCGTTCTCGCCGCCGATGCCGTCATCACCGCCGAGCGGAAGGTCGTCCAGGTCTTGTCCCGCCGCAACGAAGGGGTTGGTGGACTCGGTATCAGCCGGGGCTGTGATCGGTTTATTGAATTCGTTGATGTTCTGGTGATACGCTGCGATCCAGGTCGCGAAGCGTTCGCGGTCTTCCTTCCCGGCATCTTCGCCTTTCCTGGCGATGCGCGCCGAACGCCGCCGGTTGATATCCGCCTGGACGGCAGCCGGGTCCATCACATCTTCGAACGCCATTTGGGTACCGCCGACGGTGATCTTCACCGTGCCGTAGTTGAAAACATACGGGATGATTCCATCGCGGCTGTAGGAGGTGCTCAGAATGTTCTCGACTTGTGCGGAGCGGCGCTCCTCGGTCCCGAATGGTTTGCGGTCGATGTCGAAGATCTCGTCGTTGGTGACCATGAAAATATCGTTCTTCCAATCTTCGAATTGATACCAAAGCCAGCCGCCGATGGGCAGAAAAAAGACCAGAAGAAAAGCCAGCAAACCGTCTGGTGCGGGAATCCCCGCCGCATTGATATGGATGACAGACTTGGCGGGGTCGGGCGATGATGCCAGATCGTAGATCCGCACGCCGATCAGGATTACGTTCAACACGAAAAGCCCGATCGGTTTCCAGCCCTCTTTGACGAGGACGATCCAATGTTTGCGATAGGTGACCTTGCCGCCTTCTTCGATGCGCAGTTGAAAGAAATTTTGCAAAGCCAGCAGCCACAATGGCGCCTTCTCGACTTTTTCTTCATCCAGCGGGACAATGGGCGTAAGCTCCACCTGCGGACGTTTTGGCAGAGGCAGACCGAGCTTCTGCTTGATGGTGTCTTTCATTACATCCATCTGGCTGCGGGTGGTGATGGCTTTGGTGCGTTCCCAATATTCGCGGATCATGTCCGCCGCCTGCACAGGGTGATCCACATGGTCGAACTCGAGCTTGCCAACAAAGGTGCGGACGATGACGTTGCCGTATTTGAGGATACGCCCCAGTGCGTCTGTTTCGACGCCGACCGAAAGGATGGTGCCCAACGGCGCCTCTTCCCGGCTGTCATGCAGACCGATGACCTTCTCCAGCCAGATCACACGCTGGTTCGTGACGATGTAATAATCGTTACTCCAGTCGATGCCGCGCCAGATGCCCCAAAAGAAAACGACAAGCGCGATCGTCCAGCCAACTGCCTGGGGAATCGCGGAACTGAGAAAGATGCCGATTGCGATCAGAAGCGCCGCGCCAAGCATTGAAAAGAACGGGGTAAGCAGCGCCTGGAACAGGCGGATCTTGTGCCGCCGGGCAATGAAATAAATGACCTCGTTCTTGCCCAGCCATTTGAATTTGATCGAACGCGCCAGCTTGCGGCTTTTGATCGAGACCTGGAAGTTCGGTTTGAGTTTCTCGTATTGTGCCAGCAAACTTTCGAAGTGGGGGCGTGACAGAACCAACAGAATGCCTGCCTCCACAGCAGAGACGCTCGCAGAGCGGTTGCGGTTTTCGAACAGGGCTTCTTCGCCGAAATAATCCCCGGCATGCAAGGTGGCGATCTGCCGCTCTCCATGTTCATGGTCCGGCACGGTCACCTTGACCTTGCCCTTGTAGATCATATAGAAACCGTCGGGGGTGGAACCGCGCTCAAAGATCCTCGCCCCGGCTGTCGCTTCCCTTTCCTCCAGTTTAACGGCAATGCCCGCCAACTGGTCTTGATCCAGCCCGTTGAACAGGTGGATCTTGTCGAGAAACATGACGCGGTCTTTGAGTTCGATCACGCTTTGATTCTATCAAACTTCGCGCACAATGGCGCAGCCGTAGGCGGGAGACTCCGTCAGTGCCGGCAAATGCCCCTCGAGCAGCGATTCAACCGCCTCATCCAGAAAGAAGCGGGTGGGTTTCCTCTGACGAAAAGTCACATCATCCACCGATCCCCGGTAGC
>CAZYLM010000119.1:0-8279 GCA_964648645.1 uncultured Anaerolinea sp. | reverse complement strand
ATTTACGCGAAGGCGGTGTCAGCCCGCGCGATTGGATGCGGTATATGATCGCTGTGCTGTGCCATGATATTGGATACGTCAAAGGCGTGTTGAAGGATGATGGCGAAACAACGTTCTCCACAGGCGTGGATGGGAAGCAGATCGAAATATCTTCTGAGGGCACAGATGTAGCACTAACGCCATACCACGTCAACCGCAGTAAACAGTTTGTGTTGGAGCGTTTCGGCGCCGGCTTGCTCGATGATATGGACAAACAGGTCGACGCGTTGAAGATCGCCGAGTACATCGAGATGACGCGTTTTCCCCCGCTGCAGGACGAAAAATATAAAGACACCAAAGGATTGGGCGGTCTGGTTCGTGCCGCGGATTTTGTCGGGCAGTTGGGTGACCCCGATTATTTTAGAAAAACCCCTGCTCTGTTCTATGAATTCCAGGAACTCGGTTTGAATGCGAAGTTCGGCTATAAATCTCCGCACGACATGCGCAAAGGTTATGCCAGCTTTTACTGGGAGCAGGTCAACCCATATTTGAAGGACGCGCTAATCTATCTGCGTCTGACAGAGGACGGCAAACAATGGGTGGCAAATATGCACTCGCATGTCTTTGACTCGGAGCATGTGTATAAGTGATATGTAATGCATGAGAGAGTTTTCTTAAACCCCTTTGTACACGGACGAACACGGATTTATTAAAGGATTTTTCCGTGAAAATCTGTGTACAGAGCAATTGTCTCTGAGGTTCACACTATTCGTTTTATTCGAGTTAAGGTTTTCGACCTTGAGAATGCTGGGTCAATTCGCTTCGTAAGTCATTGCCATTTGGCGGGAAATCGGTTAAATTAACTCCTAGCACGAACGTTCTATTACAACTGCGAGACCCTAAAGGTTTTCAAAACCTTTAGGGTCTGGAGATTTCAGGAGCCCTCATGACCGACCTGACCTTCTATCTTGGACGATACTTCGATCCGAAGTCTGGAAAGTTAACCGATAAAGACCTTAACTACGACTCTGCCGACCTGACGACACATGCTGTTGTCACTGGTATGACAGGTTCCGGCAAGACGGGCTTATGTATTGCCCTTCTCGAAGAAGCCGCGCTGAATGGGATTCCAGCGGTTATTATTGACCCCAAGGGCGACCTCACAAACCTGCTCTTGCATTTCCCGGAACTATTGCCGCAGGATTTTCAACCATGGATCGACCCCGAAGTTGTCCGGCGTGCTGGAATGACGCCTGAAAAAGCCGCTGAGGAAGCCTCGGACGCCTGGCAAAAAGGGCTCAAGGATTGGGGGATGACACAGGAACGCATCATGGACCTCAAGAATGCGGTCAAATTTTCCATCTATACGCCGGGGTCGAATTCGGGAATTCCGGTCAGTGTGTTGTCGTCGCTAGATGCGCCAAAGCTGGATTGGGAAGAGAACCGTGAGGTCATTCGCGAAAAAATCACCAGCACCGTCACCGCCCTGCTTGGTTTAGTCGGTATGAACGATCTCGACCCCATCCGCTCTCGTGAACACATACTGCTTTCCAACATCTTCGAGGAGCATTGGTCGCAGGGACGCGGTCTTGAGCTCGATGAATTGATCCTACAGACACAAAACCCACCTTTCGAAAAACTTGGTGCCTTCCCGGTTGATACCTTCTTTCCGCCCAAAGACCGTACCGAATTGGCAATGACACTCAACAACATCCTTGCTGCGCCTGCTTTTGAAGCCTGGCGTGAAGGGTCTTCCCTTGATGTGCAATCATTGCTATTCACTGAAGATGGGCAGCCGCGTCACAGCATCTTTTATCTCGCGCATCTTTCGGATGGCGAACGAATGTTCTTCACCACGCTCTTGCTCTCCGCCGTCGAAACCTGGATGCGCACACAAAAAGGTTCCTCGGCTTTGCGCGCCCTACTTTATATGGATGAAATTTACGGCTACCTTCCGCCCACCGCCAACCCGCCTTCCAAACAGCCGTTGCTCCGCATGTTGAAACAGGCGAGAGCATTTGGCTTGGGCATTTTGCTTGCCACGCAAAACCCGGTTGACCTTGATTACAAAGCCCTCTCGAATACAGGCACATGGTTCATTGGCAAACTTCAGACCGAGCGCGACAAAAACCGTCTGCTCGACGGGCTTGAAAGCCTGGCGGGCGGCATCTCGCGCGCCCAAATGGACAAACTCATTTCATCGCTTGGCAAACGTGTCTTCGTGATGAACAACGTCCACAGTAAGGAACCAGTCCTCTTCCAAACCCGCTGGGTGATGAATTTCCTTGCCGGACCGATGACTCGCAATCAGATCCCCGAACTGAATGAGCTGGTCGGAGCAAAGGAAGCTGCGACTCGTTCCAAACCGGTAGCTGTCTCTGCTCCCAAGGTGAGCGCTGCATCTCCGCCTGTAGACCACGTCCAGCCGGTTGCGGTTCCGATTGCCGCGCCCACTCAGCCCAAAACGCCGACTCCGCCGCGCAGTAACGGAACGTCTGTCAACGGCACAGCCACCAAGCCCAACCTGCCGGGCGGAATCCGCGAATATTACCTGCCGCAAAACTATAGCCTGCCTGAAGCATTCAATGCCGCAAGTAAGGCTCAGGCCTATGGGGCTGCGATTCAGGGAGTTGTATATCGTCCTGTCTTGCTTGCTTCAGCTCAAATCCGCGTTCTTGACCGCAAATACGGGGTAGATACTGAAACAACCAAGACAGCCCTTGTTCCTGCGCTTGACCGGCGCGGCATTGTCCGCTGGGAGGAATTTCCTTATGCCGGTCCACCTCTCGATAAGTTGGAAACGATGGCAGCACCTTCCTCGAAGTTCGGCTCCATCGAAGCTCCTCTTAACGACTCAAAGTTGATGACCGCACTGCAAAAAGACTTCACCGACTGGGTTTTCCGTAATTCAGCCGTCACCGCCCGGGCGAATGCTGCCCTCAAGGTTTTTGCCGGACCGGATGTTTCGCAGGCCGATTTCATGAAAGCCTGCGCGGACACTGCCCGGGAGGCGCGCGACGCCGAGATCGAGAAGAAGACTGCCTCCCTTGAGAAAAAGATCCGTACTCTCGAAGATAAACTCGGACGTGAACATCGGGAGCTGCGCGAAGACGAAGCCGAACTTCAGAATCGCAACATAGAATCCGGGGCGAACCTTTTGGAGCTTGGGGCGAGTGTTTTCGGTCTGACGCGTAAAAAGAGCATCACCACTCAGTTTACCAAGCATCGCCTTGCTCAAAACGCCAAAGCCGAGGTACAGGAATCGCAGGAGATGATATCCAAACTCACCAAGGATCTCGATGATCTAATACGGGAAAGAGAAACCCTTGTCCGCGAAATTTCAGATAAATGGGGCAGGGTTGTCAGCGAATCGAGTGAAGTGACCATCAACCCGAAGAAGACCGATGTGTACGTCAATATCTTTGGTGTAGCATGGATGCCGTTTTACCAGGTCCAGGCGGGCGGAGAGATGATGGAGCTTGCTGCATTCGGTGGGGAATAAGTCCGTGAGCTAGTGAAGTGAATAGTAAGTAGTGAAGAGTAAAGAGCGGATAGCAACGAGCTGTCCGCTTCTGATTTTCCAGCCTCAGAAACCCATGTAACCAAACCGGCTCTCACCGCATCTAAATGGCATGAATATTTTCCTCATCCTCTTATCTCTCGTCCTGTGGGGCATCGTTCATTCCTTCCTTGCCTCGTACTTCGCCAAAGATATGATCAATTCGCCCCGCTTTTACCGGTTAGGATATAACCTATTTGCTGGCGTCAGTTTCTTGCCGGTGGTATACCTTGTATCCACTTTGCCGAATGAGTCGCTGTATCAAGTCCCCGCCCCGTGGAGTTATGTGATGCTGGGCGTCCAAGCCCTGTCTGTGCTGATGGTTCTGGCGGCGCTTCTTCAAACTGACACGCTCTCGTTCATCGGCATACGTCAACTTTTCGAGGTTGAGAAACCTGGTCAACTCGTGACGCGCGGGTTGTACAAACTGGTACGGCATCCGCTGTACACCTTCAGTCTGTTCTTCATCTGGTTCTCACCGAACATGAGCCAGAATTCGTTCGTCTTTTACATCGGCATCACGCTGTACGTTTTCATCGGCGCGTACTTCGAGGAACGCAAACTCCTGCGCGATTTCGGCGAGATATATGCGGAATACAAGCGGAAAACGGCATTTTTGCTTCCGGGTTTGTTTTGAGCAATTAACTTATTACCGATTCCCTCTATAAAAGTGCCTAAATTCTTCGTTTTGTACTCCAAATTGGGGGTTATTTTCTGCTTAAATCGACATGAAAGACGGCAACTAGACAATCCCCCCCCTTTCAGGTATCATTAGCCCACTTGTGACTGAACTCACGAAGTCATAAGAATTCAAAATCATGCTCCCGGATAAGACCCTTATCCGGGTTGTTGTGCGTAAACGAAAATTTTGGTGGAGGCTACCGAATGTCAGACTTGATCAAGCAGATCACTGGTGATTTGCAGAAACAGATAGACAGTTTTAAGCCCGAGTTCAATGTCAGTGATGCTGGCGTGGTGCTCGAAGCGGGAGACGGCATCGCCCGCGTGCAGGGTCTTGCGAACGTCAAAGCGCAGGAACTTGTCCAATTTGCCAATGGGGTCATCGGGGTCGCGTTCAACCTTGAAAAGGATAACGTCGGTGTGATCGTCATGGGGAGCTATGAGGGAATCACAGAAGGTATGTCTGTTCGTGGATTGGGACGCATCGCCTCCGTGCCGGTGGGTGACGCAATGATCGGACGCGTGGTCAACGCTCTGGGTGAACCCATCGATGGCAAGGGTCCCATTGTGACGACAGGTTTTCGGCCCATTGAGCGCATTGCCCCCGGTGTGATCGAACGTCAGGATGTGGATACCCCGGTTCAGACTGGTATCAAGTCCATCGACTCGATGATTCCCATCGGGCGCGGCCAACGCGAATTGATCATCGGTGACCGCCAAACTGGCAAGACCGCTGTCGCTATTGATGCGATCATCAACCAGAAGGGCAAGGGCATGGTTTGTATCTATGTTGCGGTCGGACAGAAGAAGGCCGCAATCGCCCGTACCCTCGGCATCCTTGAAAAATATGGCGCAATGGAACACACCATTATTGTGGTGGCTTCGGCAGATGAATCTGCGGCGCTTCAATATATCGCTCCGTACGCTGGCACCGCCATCGGCGAAGAATTCATGGAAACTGGTCGCGACGCGCTTATCATCTATGATGATCTTTCCAAACATGCCTGGGCGTATCGCCAGGTCTCCCTGCTTCTGCGCCGTCCTCCCGGACGCGAAGCCTACCCTGGAGATGTGTTCTACCTCCACTCCCGCCTGTTGGAACGCTCTGCGCGCCTTGCGAATCAATTTGTGGTTGTCAAAAAAGATTACAGCAATGACCTCGCCGATGTAAAAGACGGCGTGGATAATAAAGTTTACGGGGGACCTCTCTCGAAACACGATGCAGAAGAGGCTGCGAAAGCGATGGGGGACGGTTTTAAAGCTGTTAAAGTAAAAGGAACCGGCGGTTCACTTACTTCCCTCCCGATCATTGAAACCCTGCTCGGCGACGTGTCCGCCTACATTCCCACCAATGTGATCTCGATCACGGATGGGCAGATCTATCTCGAAGGTAACCTCTTTAACGCTGGCATCCGCCCGGCGGTGAACGTGGGTATCTCCGTATCTCGCGTGGGAGGTGATGCCCAGACCAAGGCAATGAAGCAGGTCGCCGGTCGCTTGCGCCTTGATATGGCAGCCTATCGTGAACTGGCGGCATTCGCTTTGATGGCTTCGGACCTTGATAAATCCACCCAGCAACAGTTGAGCCGCGGTCAACGCATGCAGGAGATCCTCAAGCAGCCGCAATATTCTCCGATGGATCTCCAGGACCAGGTCATGGTCCTCTTTGCAGGCACAAATGGCTATGCTGATGGAGTGTCGCTCGACAAAATGGCTCAATGGCAGTCTGATTTGATCCGATATATGGAATCATCCTATCCCGAGATCGGCAGGGATATCGTAGCCAAGAAAACCATTTCTGACGAGAACCGCGCCGCATTGGTCAAAGCTCTGGATGGTTTCAGAGCGGGCTGGGCAGGTTAGTCGAATAACCGGCAGACGAACAGACAAAGAGACTAAGGACTAAAGGACTAACTTATGGCTTCCGCTCGTGAAATGCGGCTCCGAATCAAGAGCGTAAAGAACATTTCACAGGTCACACGTGCCCTGGAAACAGTGAGTGCCAGCAAGGTCCGCAAAGCGATCAATGCGGTCATGGCGACCCGTTCCTATGCGACCAAGGCATGGCAGGTGTTGAAACACGTCGCTGAACAACCGGGGCGTGATTCCCTGCATCCACTGCTTACCAAACGTGCTTCGGTAAAAAACGCTTTAGCAGTGGTTATTACCGGTGACCGTGGCTTGGCAGGCGCGTATAACTCCAATGTGATCCGTTTTACGGCTCAGAAATTCGATCATTACCCCATACCCGTAAAATATATCGCGGTGGGGCGTAAAGGCAGGGACCTGCTCTATCGCCGCCGCAAGGATGTGCTTGCTGAATTCAGCAACCTGCCTGCTGCTCCTTCCTTTGGCGATGTATCTGCCATTGGCAAGCTTGCAGTTCAGGAATATGAAAAAGGGAACGCGGATGAGGTTTTCCTCGTCTACACCGACTTTGTGAACATGGCGCGACAGGTGGCCACTGTAAAGAAACTCCTGCCTCTTGAACTGGAAGGGGAAGGATTAGTGGAGGATTTTGGGCGCAAGGAAGCATCCGGACCCGCTGCCGCATATGAATACGAACCCGACGGTCGCGAACTGCTTGATGCGATCATTCCGCGTTTTACGGCGTTGCAGGTCTACCAGGCGATCCTCGAATCGCAGGCAAGTGAACATGCCGCCCGCATGGTCGCGATGCGAAATGCAACTGATAACGCAAAGGAACTTGTCGGCGCGCTTCAATTGGTCTACAACAAGGTTCGTCAACAGACGATCACGAACGATATTTTGGATATTGTCGGCGGCGCAGAAGCGCTTGCCGCGAAATAACTGGAGGAATAACTCATGGCAAATACAAACGGCCGTGTCGTACAAATCCTGGGCGGTGTGGTGGATGTCGAATTCTCGGATGGGAACATCCCCGCTCTCTTCGAGGCGATCGAAGTGAGCCGAGAAGACAAGGAACCGCTCGTTCTCGAAGTTCAAAAACATCTTGGCGATAATTGGGTCCGTACAGTGGCGATGGATACCACAGACGGCTTGCAGCGTGGTCTCCCTGCCAAGGCAACCGGTGCCCCGATCACGGTCCCGGTCGGACCCGCGACCTTGGGACGCATCTTCAACGTGTTGGGCAAAGTCATCGACCGCAAAGGCGATGTGCAAGTGACCACCAAGTATCCCATTCACCGCTCAGCACCTGCGTTCGAAGAACAGTCCACCCGCGTGGAGATCTTCGAAACCGGCGTGAAAGTCATCGATCTGATCGCGCCCTTCACCAAGGGCGGTAAGACCGGCATTTTCGGCGGCGCAGGAACGGGTAAGACCGTGATCATCATGGAGCTCATCCGCTCAGTGGCTTCGGTGCATCAGGGTAATTCCGTATTTGCTGGTGTGGGTGAACGTACCCGCGAAGGGACCGGTCTGTATCGCGAAATGATCGAATACGGCGTTATGAAAGACACTGTGATGGTCTATGGTCAGATGAACGAGCCTTCCGGCGTGCGTCTTCGCGTGGCGTTGACTGCTCTCTCAATGGCGGAATACTTCCGCGATCAGGGCAAGGATGTGTTGCTCTTCATTGATAATATCTTCCGCTTCTCCATGTCTGGTTCCGAAGTGTCCGCGCTTCTCGGTCGCATGCCCTCAGCGGTGGGTTATCAGCCTACTCTCGCCACTGAAATGGGTGAGTTACAGGAACGCATTACTTCCACCCGCACCGGCTCCATCACCTCCATGCAGGCGGTATATGTGCCTGCAGATGACTACTCCGACCCCGCTCCTGTGGCGACTTTTACCCACCTGGATGCGACTATCGCGCTCGAACGCTCCATCGTGGAAAAGGGTATTTACCCTGCCGTGGATCCGCTCGCCTCAACCTCCCGTATTCTTGATCCTAACATCGTGGGTGAAGAGCACTACCGGACGGCTCGCGAAGTGCAGCGCGTTCTCCAGCGCTATAAGGACTTGCAGGATATCATCGCCATTCTCGGTATCGACGAACTCTCCGAAGACGACAAACTCGTTGTGTCCCGCGCCCGCAAGATCGAACGTTTCTTCTCCCAGCCGTTCTTCGTGGCAG
>CAZYLM010000118.1:6019-8412 GCA_964648645.1 uncultured Anaerolinea sp. | reverse complement strand
CCGCCCATAAGACATCGATCAAGATGGACAAGACACTAAGGAACACCGGTCAAGCCGTGGAACGATCTGCCTCCCTGGCGGTTTTTTTAATCCTGGCAGCGTACACAATCGGGATCCTTTTTTCGGCGCCGTATCCGGGGATGTACATCGACCCCACTAACGGCCGGATACTGGCTTTGTTCATAGATACCGATTTGCTGCATGAAGGAGACCGGGTTCTTCAAGTCGGCCCCACCTCATGGGAGGAATACAAGGCAGATACAAAAGTCATCCTCTTTGCAGGGCTTGAGCCGGGGGAAAACATCGATATCCGGGTCGAACGGAATGGCAAACCCGTGACCGTCTCATGGACATATCCCGGTCTCAACTCCGTTGAATTCAACAGCAGGGTGTTCAACGTTTGGTTCCTGGCGTTCGCCTTCTGGCTGGCAGGGTTGATCGCCCATTTATCGATCCGGCCATACGACACGCGCCGCGCTCTTTTTATCGCTGCAAATTACATCACTGCCCTTTGGCTGTCATCCGGCAGCCTGTCTTCCTCGCATCTATGGGAAAGCTCGACCCTCCTTCATGCGTTGTCCTGGCTCATGATGCCCGTTTATCTGCACCTGCATTGGGTTTTCCCATATCCATTTAGAAGTTCGCGGAAAGTGTGGGGAAGCTTATATGGCATTGCTCTATTCGGTGCGGTCGGCGAATTTTTTCACATCATCCCGCGCGGTTTTTTCCAGATCGCATTCCTGATCGCCGTGTTGGGCAGTTTCCTTCTGCTCATCGCCCACTACAAAATACAGCCTCAGGAACGCAGTACACTCCGGCTTCTTTTTTCATCATTTGCCCTCGCCTTCCTGCCATCGATCCTTTTTGCTGTTTTCTTTGTTTCAGGTTCAGGCATCCAGGAGGGGCTTCTATCCTTTCTCTTCCTGCCCTTCATGCCGCTGGCATATTTTTACCTCATCTATCGTCGCCAACTGGGCGGGATGGAAACGCAAGTCAACCGCATCGTTTCCACCTACGCCTTTCTCATCCTGCTCAGCGTGGTTATTTTTGCCGCAATTCTCCTTATCGTTCAAATGGAACCTGCCCTGGAAACATGGGCGACCATTGCCATCAGTCTCACAATCCTTGCCATCGTTTTTACCGCAGCCTACCTGACCCGTTTCCAGGAATTCGTAGACCAGCGTTTTTTCGGCATCATCCTCCCTTATCAACACCTGCCCGAAACCTTCTCCAGCCGCATCGCCGCCTGCGATGACCTTGCCAACCTCTTCGCCCTACTCGAAAATGAAGTCTTTCCCAGTCTGCTCGTCCGCCAATACGCCTTTCTCCAATGGCAGGATAAAGCTCTGAGCGTCCTGCTCGCAAAAGGCATACCGGATGAATCCTTCGACTTTGACTCTCTCTCCCAAAAAGCCGGGCGCTACATCCCAAACCTTCCTCCCAATGTGGATTGGACCCGCCTCATCCTCCCGCTCAAAGTGGGTGACAAAACCCTCGGCTTTTGGCTGCTCGGAAAGCGCGACCCAGACGACCTATACCCCCAGGTCGAAATCCCCATCCTGCAATCCCTCGCGGACCAGACCGCCATTGCCCTGAGCAATATTCTGAATTCGAACCAACTGCGCAATTTCTACCGGACCGAGATCGATATCATCGAAGAAGAGCGCAAACGCATCTCCCGTGACCTGCACGACAACGTGTTGGGTCAACTCGCCAATATGCGCAACAGCCTCGACCAGAAAACCCTTCCGCCCGGCTTCTTCTCCGCCTACGAATATCTCAAAAAACGTCTGCGCGAGATCATCAGCGATTTGCGTCCGCCTCTGCTCGACCAGGGGCTGGTGTTTGTCATCAGTGACATGGTCGAAGATCTGAGGGAGAAGCACGAGGGCGTCAACATCGTGGTCGACCTCAATGCCGGGGAAGACCGGCTCCCTGAAAAAGTTGAGGAATACATCTACTACATTGTTTATGAGGCTTGCAAGAACGCCCTCAAGCATTCCAACTGCCGTACGCTGACGATTTCCGGCGTCATTTCTCCTCAACGAGTCGACCTGTCCATTAAAGACGACGGTGACGGCTTCGATGTGCAAGACAGGCTCAACTCTGCCATCGCGACCCATCACTTCGGGCTGGCGCACATCAAGGAGCGCGCCCACCTGATCGGGGCGGAGATCAATATTGATTCCAAATCCGGCAAAGGTACGATCATCCGTGTTTCATGGCGGGGCAAGGAAAAATAAAACGCGCCAGTAATTACCGGCGCGTACCCCAAAATCCCCAAACCGCATCTGGTTCCTCTCGAGCCGCAGATGCGCCAAAAGTCAACAAACCTGGGCACATTCTATACATTCCATTTGCTGATTTCAAGGATTTTGGCATAGGCATTTGTA
>CAZYLM010000118.1:0-5919 GCA_964648645.1 uncultured Anaerolinea sp. | reverse complement strand
AAAAAATTACACGCCGCCTTCCTGCAAAGCAGCGTGTACCCCATGTCCCCAATTCGCGCCGGGTTCCCCTCCGCATATCGGCGCGCGGATAATAAAGTTATAGGTCTTGAGCCAGATGAATGAACTCAGGCGCAAGGCGCGGGTCGAAATGGATTCCCGCTTCCCTGCGGATGTAATCCAAGGCAAACTCCTTTGACCAGGCACGGCGGTAGGGACGATCTGAGGTCAGAGCATCGAATACATCTGCAAAGGCAAATATGCGCGCAGCAAGCGGGATTCCCTCCCCTGCCAAATGGTCGGGGTACCCGGAGCCGTCCCACTTCTCGTGGTGAGAGCGCGGAATGGGAAGTGCAGGCTGAATGCCTGGGATATGTTCGAGAAGTTCGACGGCGATCTTGGTATGCTGCCTCATCAGGTCCCATTCCATATCATCCAATTCGCCGGTTTTGAGCAGGATCGAATCAGGGATTGCAATCTTGCCAATATCATGGACCTGTGCGCCTCGTCGAATGTTGATCATTTCTTCATCCGGAAGCCCAAGCCGTTTTGCAAGGCGGAGTGCCATGCCGGTAACACGCCCGGTATGGTCTACGGTTTCATAATCGCGCAGATAAAGTGACCGCGACCAACCCTCGAGCATTTTTTCAATTGAAATCGGGAGGTTCGAAATCGTCCGTGAAAATCCGCGGAACTTATTGACATTCCAGATGAATAATAGTGTCTGGTTCTGGAAGGCGGGGATGAGCCTGAATTCATACCAGTTGAGCACGCTGGGGGGGAGCAACACCATGCTTTCGAACAGGTTGAACAAATGCTCCCTGCGAACAGTGGCAGAGGCGAGGTTGTATTTTCTCCTGACCGGTGCGGGCAGAAGGTCGCCGACTTTTGTTCCCTGGGGGAACGCCATGGATAGAAGTCCCAAACCTGTAAGCGCTTTACAGTTGAGGATCGCCCCGTTTTCATCGAGGACGAACAGGAGATCATCCGCCAACTGCAGAAGGATATTCAATCCATCTTCAAGGGTGGATAAAGGCATTTGAGGCAGGAGGAAATGGAAACCTGTATCCAACGAAGTTTCCATATGATCCAATTCGTTCATATCAGGGAGGGAAAGCCTGGCTGTTTTTTTCGTATTCAATCGCCGATGGACATGGAACCGCAAACCTGCTTTGCAAGGTCGGAGAGGGAGTTTGCGCGGATGGAAGCGATCAAGTCGCTCTCTTCGGGGGTCAGTGTAAAGGTCTCACCGAGGTAGCCGTTTACAAGGGCTTCGCGTGGATTTTGCAGAAGCAGGTCGCGAAACTGCCGGCTGACGACGGCTGCGGCAAATACCCGGCTTAGTCCGTTCGAGGCGGGTACGGGCGCAACCTTCATCGATTGGAACCGGGGAGTTTTCATAGTGGCAATTGGCATCATGTTATTGTCCTTTATGATCCTGAGTTGCTCTACGAGGAAGAGCGAGCAGCCAGAAAACTCCGGCTGCAAGAAAAATGTCACCGAGGCTGAACGCTACCTGGTAGGTGGACCAATCCGGAGGGAGAAAACGATCCGCCAGGATCTCGAAGCGGGTACTTTCTGGCTCCAAAAGGATGTCCTTGACACCGAATCGACCCCCAATGGGGATATCCTGCAAACTCTCGTTTGGCACAAGGCGACTGGCAGTTTGCGGGCTGATGGGCATGAACCCGCCGTTCGCAGTCATGACCAGGAAGTTGAGCGCGGCCCCGAAAAGCAGAACCAGCATGCCGGGCTGTTTTCGGTTTAGCCAGGCAAACCCTAGCAGGAGAAACTGTGACGTTGTCAGTAGGACAGCAGTCCATCCGTCCGGTATTTGTTGACGGAGTCCCGGAATATATAGGATGGCGAATTGCGGCAGGAAGGCTAAAAATACCAGCCAGATATGCCGCAGGTCCGGTGGTCGGTAGGGCTGCTTACTTCGTAGAGCCAAACCCAAACCGACCGCCAAACCCAGTGCCAGGGCGGCAACCAGGATCACTGATCGCTATCGGCTGCTATAGCCACCATCTTCAGGAGCGCCTACGCCAAGGACAAGCATGGCGAGGGAGAGGACAATAAAGAAGACCTGGATGTGTTCGCGGTTGATCTTTGAAACGGACAGGACGAGGGAGTTCAATTTGGTTTTCATGGCAGTTCCTTTCATACCTAGTGGATTATTGCGCCTAAGATACCCGCCCCCAGGCTTCAAAACAGGCTTCAAAACAACGAAAAACCAGCCAAAAATCGGGCTGGTTTTTCGTTGACATTTACTATTTAAGTTATTTTGACAGACGGCGGTAGAGTTCCTCGGTTTCTTCTGAAGGCGGCAGGTTGAACTGCTTCAGCATGGCTTCACAACAGGATTGATACACCCGTGAGACGGATGCCCGGTCATTTAACTTGCCATAGGCGCTCATTTCCACCTGGTAGGCGGCCTCCCAGCCAGGATCGAGGTCAATGGCGCGTTGGCAGAGAGGGATCGAGGCTTCTGGTTTAGCATTCTTTTGATACAGGTCGGCTAATGCAACTAGTGCAGTCAACTGCTCCAACCTGATCCGCTCACGATCATGCATTGCCCAGTCGGCATAAATATCAGCGAGGTAACTACCCTGTGCCAGCTCCAAAGCCCGCTCGTAATTAGCCATTTGTTCCTGCGGATCCTGCGACGCCTTTGCTCGTGCGAGATATGCCTCAAAATCCTCTACATCATATCGGTAATCAATATTTTGATTGAAAACATATTGGGAGTTTTCGTGAAGGACTGTCCCCTGACCTACCGCCCGGCGCAGACGATAGAGTTCATTCTTGAAGCGGAGCGAAACCTGTTTAGACGAATCGTATTTGTCTGTCCACAAAACATCCCCGATCTGCTCTCTGGTCAGGGGGGTTCCTGCTGACAGAAGGAAGAAGAACATTTCACGGACAGATTGGGTCTGCCAATCAGAATTGTTCAAAATGCGACCGTCCACCGAAACCGAAGTCTGACCGAAGGCTTTGATAACAAGATGAGGAATTGAACCCGTCACAACCTGTACATGGCGCCTCAAATGACGCCGTATTTCAGGAAGTTTTCGTGAAAACTCTTCGGCCCTTGTAAGAAACTCCCGCGATGGACGAACAAGGGTGGACTCATTACGTATCCCATCCAACCACCCCCTCGCCTGGTGAATCGCAGCAAGAATCGCATGAGTATTCTTCCCTTTTTGGGCGGTCAGTTCATTAAACAGCCGGACGGATTCGCGGGAATTTCCAGATCCATGGAATGCAGCCGTACGCCATACACGGGCAACCCCAGCCTCGGTCTGCCTGCCATCTTCATTAAATTGAACCTCCGCCTTTTCCAATTCAGAACGTGCCAGATCAGTATTGCCTTCGAACAAGTAAAATTGTCCACGAATCAACCTAAGCAGGCTCTTCTCATAATTTGAGCCCCGAGACTCAATATCATCCGCCTCATTCTCCAAGATCGAACGCGCAAGGATGCCGTTTTTTTGCAGAACTGCCAACTTTGATTGACCGATCGATAACGAATGAGATAGAAAAGAATTCCCCATTTGCTGAAGGACATCTGCCGCATGCTGATAATTATGATGCGCCAATTCAAAATCCTCTATCTCGACATATAAATCTCCGAGACTGATCGAGATCAAAACATCCAAGCGTAAATTCCTCGTACGTTGAGCACATAGAAGACCTTCCCCAAATGCAAGAGCCGATTTCTCATAATCCCCCAGGAATTGATGCAAGACGCCCAGGTTGTTCAGCAAATTCGCCTGCCAGATAAGGTTGCCTTCTTTACGCCAGATCTGTAACGCCTTTTCATATGCGGATTTCGCCTGTGTGAAATCGCCAATCGCACGGTATGCCATCCCTGTTTCCATCCATAGGACAGGGGTTTGCGACATATCCTTCAAGCGGGTATGAATCGCCAATGATTTCTCAAGGCAGGTAACCGTCTGGCTCGCCTGCCCCAGCTTGAAAAGTGCAAGCCCTTTTACACGCAGTGCATCCGCATGATAGGGCTGAAGGTCATCACGCCCTTCGGTAATCTGAATCGCCTCCTCCGCATTGTTCAAAGAATCGGCATAGTTCGCCAAGAACCGGTTGGATGCCGCTTTGCGCGCGAGTGTAAGGGCTAATCCTTTCAAATCGTTACCCTGCCGAAAAATCCCCTCAGCCTGTTCGAGCAGGCGCAAACTTTCTCCAAAATCGTTCTTCAATTGAGCGATCACTCCACGCAGAGACAGTAATGCAGGCCTCGTCCGTAACATGGAAGGCGGGAGTTCGTTCAACCAATTCTCAACCGTCAAGTGGGCATTCACCACCATCGAACTCCCTGCCCGTTCGACAAGGTCCGCAAGGGCATCCATATCGCTCAACTGGTGGCAGATGGAATGGGCCTTTTCCCACTCGCCCATGGATTCATAAGCGCTCTGCAGGCGCGCCAGGATCGGTTTTATCTCCTCCGGGCGTTCCCGATCGAATTGTTCCCGGATGAAATCACGGAAGAGATGATGGTAACGGATCCAGCGCCCACCCTCACCCACAGGCAGGGCAAATAGATTGTTTTGTGATATTTCATTGATCCAGAACTGCCAATCCTGTGGCTCCAAATACATCGAAGACAACACATTGGCGCACAAAAAAGAATCGAACTCCTCCAGTAATGAGGTGCGTAAGATGAACAAGCGCAGTTCGGGAGGCTGCAAGTCCAGGACCTGATGCTTGAAATAATCGTGAAGGTTTGCCTGACTTCCAAATGCAGGTGGCTTTGAATTCCCCCGCAAACGATCTGAATCAGAGAATTGCAGTCCGGTGATCCACCCTTCCGATTCTGAGATCAACCGTTTCGCCTCTTCATCGGTCATTGGGGTGCCGCCGTTCTGCAATACCAATGACTGAAGCTCTTCTGGCCTAAATGCAAGGTCGGCAAAGTTCAGACCGCTAACTTGATCCTTGGCAACGAAGACCGGCAGATCCTTTAGTCCGGCCAGCCTGCGAGAAGAAACCACTATATGACAGTTATAGTCTACAAGCTGGACAAAACGATTCAAAAACTCATTGATCGGCGAGATATCTTCCAACAGGTGAAAATCGTCCAGGATAAAAACGAAATGTTCCTTGACCTGTTCATACAGTTCGTTCACGAGCGTGACCAGCAGGCGCTCCATATCCTGCTCGAAGGAATTCATCCCCTCCAGGATCGATTGGGACTGGCCGCCAAATTCGGGGAATTGTTCCGCAAGTGCGGCAATGAAGTACGAAGCGAACCGTTGAGGTTCGCGATCCAATTCATCCAAAGACAGCCAGCAGCATGGCAATTCTTTCAGATGCACAAAATCAACCAGCAGCGACGTCTTGCCATATCCGGCCGGAGCCGATACGAGGGTCAGCTTTTTATCCAACGCCTCGAATAACGCGTCCAATAGACGCTTGCGGCTCAACAGTTCGGCTCGGCGCCGCGGGGGGATGATCTTGGTCTTGCTTACAGGGATGGGAGACATACCTTACGATCCTATCCTATCGATCCAATATACACATAAAGGGTACGCGAAATTATTGTATCGCGTAAATGCCCAATCAGATATTGCGGTCGCATTAAAAGCCGGATGTTATAATCGCCGAATCCATGAACCCAACCGGCGAAAAAACCAACCAAAAAACCCTAAATCGGGTCCTGCTTGCCATGCTTTTCGCCATCCTTGCCCTGATCATTCTCACACAAACCAACCCCGGTATCGAAATTCCAAACCGCGATTATGGTTTCTATGCCTACATCGGCAAACAGATCGCAAAAGGATACCTGCCCTATCAGGATGTTTGGGAAAGCAAGCCGCCTGCCATTTTCTACGTCAATGCTTTTGCGCTGCGCCTCGGGCGTGGACTGCGCTGGGGCATCTGGCTGGTCGAATTCGCTTTTCT
>CAZYLM010000117.1:0-8436 GCA_964648645.1 uncultured Anaerolinea sp. | reverse complement strand
GTTATTCGTCCAGCACCAGGACCGCTTCTTTTGAGCAGGTCACCTGGTCTTTTGAACCGATCTTCGGCAATTCCAGGAACGGGTTATTGAATGTATCCATATTGAATTTGGCGTCGCCGATCTTCACCTGGATGCGCACAACAGAACCGAGGAAGGTGATATTCTCAATGGTGCAATCGAGTAAATTATCCTTCTTCTGCTCAGAGGCAAAACTGAAGCGCTCCGGGCGGACGGAAATACGGATGGCATCGCCTTTTTTGCGCGATTTGATATCGGTTGCTGTGATGAATTGCACGCCATTCACATGCAGGAGTCCTTTGGCAGGGTCCAAAACTTCCGCTTTGGCAGTGTTGAGCGAACCGACAAAATTGGCCACAAACTGGGTTTGGGGGAAGTTGTAGATCTCAAATGGCGTCCCAACCTGGTCGACAACGCCTGTATTCATGACAACGATCCGATCCGAAATAGAGAGCGCTTCTTCCTGGTCGTGGGTCACAAAAATTGCGGTAATGCCGAGCTTCCTTTGGATGGCACGAATCTCCGAACGGAGCGAGATGCGGATCTTCGCATCCAAGGCAGAAAGAGGCTCATCCAACAGCAAAACCTGGGGATGGATGGCGAGGGCACGAGCCAACGAAACGCGTTGCTGCTGGCCGCCTGAAAGTTGGTATGGATATTTGTTTGCATGAGCTTCCAGGTTGATCAAGGTGATCATTTCATCCACCCGCTCTTTAACGACGGCTGAACTTTCCTTGCGAACAGTCAACCCAAAGCCTATGTTTTGCGCAACCGTCATGTTCGGGAACAACGCGTAGGATTGGAAGATCATTCCGACATTGCGCTGATTAGGCGCTTTATCGGTTATATCAGCGCCGTCCAAAATAATCTTGCCGGAAGACGGCGTCTCGAAGCCTGCAACCATGCGCAGGGTTGTTGTCTTGCCGCACCCAGACGGACCGAGGAAGGAAACGAATTCGCCTTTGGCGATCTCAAGGTTGAAATTATCCACAACCAACGTGTCGCCAAACTGTTTGGTGATATTGGAAAGGGTCAAGTAGGACATGGGAGTTTCTCCGAGTTTGGGATTAGTGGGCGCCGGAAACCTGACCCTGACCACCGGTTACGAACTGAATCATTCCCATAGCGGTCCAGGTCATCAAAAAGGTGACGAAAGAAAGAGCAGCAGGCTCATATGCCTTGTGTTGACCGATCAGAAACAGGTACGGGCCGAATGCATCCACGCCCAGGAAAGAGGCGAGAGTCACCTCTCCCACTACAATGGCGAAGGTAAGCAAGGCACCGCTCAACAAAGCCGAGCGGACGTTAGGCAGGATGACGCGGGTAATAATGGCAAACCAGCCTGCTCCCAAACTTTGCGCAGCTTCTGTCAGGGTGCGGATGTCCACCACGCGCATACCGGTATCTACAGAGCGATACATATATGGCATTGCCAATACCATGTAACCCGCAGTGATAAGCGTGTACGTTCCAAATTTTGTCGTCGTCAGAGGCTGAAACAATTCTATCCCGGTGAAGGGGATGTCAATAGGTGAGCTGTACGTTCGAATCAGCCCGAAGACGAGGATAATCGCCGGGATCACGAAGGGAAGCAAGGTGATGAATTCAGCAATTCGGCGCGCCTGTGGGACGCGCAAACGGATCCAATAAGCAGTCGGGACAATGAGGATGATACTGCATATGATCGTGGCAACAGCGAGTATGTTGGAAGTGAGAAACGTTTCCCAAAAATTGACATCTTCAAAAGCTCGGACGTAGGCTTTGAAGCCTATTACATCCCGCTCCATGCGTAACGAATGCCGCAAGGTGGCATACAAAGGAACCAGGAAATAGATCGCACCGAGGATGAACCACACCCAACTCCAGAACGAAAATTTTCTTCCTTTCATCGCAGCCACCTTTCAGAAATCTTTTGGAGCCAGGAATATCCAACAAGTGAAATCGCCATGATGATGACCATTCCCATTGCCATGGCATATCCCAAACCGGGGTTATGAAGTACATCACCTCGTATCTGTGCGCCGATCTGAATGGTAATGATACCAAGCCTACCGCCCGTAAGAGCATATGCGGTGGCATAAGCCCCAAAGGCATTACCAAAGAGGAGGATCATCGAACCAAGGATGGAAGGTAGGAGGATGGGCATGGCGATACGCGTCCAATATTCAAAATACGTGGCGCCAAGGTTTTCAGCCGCCTCCCGCCATTCGCGCTTCAAGCCATCCAAGGCGGGGACCATCACAAGCACCATCAGGGGAAATTGGAAGAACATATAGATCGCCGTCAGCCCCCAAAAAGTGTACAGGTCGAATCCCGCCCGATACAAGTCGACATTGAAGCTATCCTTCAACAATAAGGTTACAAAACCACGCCGCCCAAGCGTGGCAATGAATGCGAAAGCGAGGGGAACCCCGGCAAAATTCGATGCAACCCCAGAGAAGGTGATCAAACCTGAACGAATCTGGTTTGGCAATCCTCCCACTGTGATCGAATATGCCAATAAAAAGCCAAAAATACCGCCTCCGATTGCAGTCGCCGCGCTGATCTGAATGCTCAGTTTATAAGAATTCACGATTGCCGGTGTCTGGAAGAGGTCGATGTAATTTTGTAAAGTGAATTGGCCCTCCTGGTTAAAGAAGCTTCCCTCCACCAGGTATATCGAAGGCCAGATGATAAACATGATGGCAAATAGAAAAAAAGGAGAAACGCCAAGCCAGTTCTTGAGGTTGGACAGTCCTTTTATGCGTGGAAGTGCCGTTGAAGTTTGCGCCATGGTGGTTATACCTCAAACGATCTTCGTTCTATTGGAGCGAGACCCTGCCTTATGGCAGGGTCTCGCAATTTCGATCAAGTATTTACTTACGGGGCAGCTTGAATGTCAGCGCCGACTGCAGCATCCCAGTTCTCGGTGATGAGAGCTTTGGCGGTGTTGAGTTGGTCAAGGGTCGGGAACACAGCACCGGAGACATCAGGCAGTTTCTCGAGCAAATCAGCGGGGATCACACCGCGCTCGCGCATATCCGCTTCGCGGATCGGGTGGCAGTAGCCCTTCATCCAGATGGTCTGGCCTTCGTCAGAATAGAGGAATTCCATCCACAACTTGGCAGCATTTGGATTCGGAGCAAACGCGCTGATCGCCTGAACATACACGCCAGCAAAGCGACCTGTAGCGGGGATCACAACCTGGGCAGTTGGGTTGCCTTCGAAGGAATCGACAGCAGCAAGGGCGTTGTAGTCCCATGTGATGCGGACGGCGGTTTCACCGGTGGCGACCAAACCGTTATTAGAAATCAACGGTACGAGGTTGCCTGCGGAGTTCAACTGGGCAAAGAAGTCCAGACCGGGCTGGGCATCATCAAGCGAACCGCCATTGGCAAGTGAGGAAGCAAAGACGGACTGGATCGCCTGGTTGGAGGTGCGGGGATCGCCGGAGAGCGCAACTTGTCCGTTGTACTTCGGATCAAGCAAATCAGCCCAATCCGCGGGAACTTCCGGCTGGACGTCGGTGTTCACGAGGAAGGACAATACGCCGTAGTAGTCGCCATACCAGTAACCATCAGGGTCCTTGGCGTCATCGGGGATGGAATCCCAAGTAGAGACCTTGTAGGGCTGGATCAAACCTTCGTCCTTGGAGGAAGCGCCGAAGGCAAAGCCGACATCGATCACATCGGGTGCCTGAGGACCGGGGTTGTCTTTATTGGCCTTGATGGCCTCAACTTCATCACCGGAGCCTGCATCGGGGTTCAGTTCATTAACTTCGAGTCCGTATTTGGCTTTGAAGGTTTCAATGGCTTCGCCGTAATTGCACCAATCGTGGGGCAAAGCGATAACATTCAACGTGCCTTCTGCTTGAGCAGCGGCAACCAGATCAGCCATCGGATCGGCAGCGGGGGCTTCGGTCGGGGCTTCGGTTGCGGCGGGGGCTTCGGTCATGGCTTCGGTTGCAGCGGGGGCTTCGGTCGCAGCGGGAGCCGCTCCACCACCGCACGCAGCGAGCATGGTCGCGGCGATTACGAACAGAGCGAGCATATGATAAGCAAACTTCTTCGTACGCATCTCTTTCTCCTTGATTAGTTAATATTGGTCACACGAAATAACACTTGCAGTAGGCAGATACTTCTTCCCTTACACCTCCGATCCTATTAACAAACCGTTAACATTTTAGCATCATCAATATTCAAAGTCAAACCATGAATATGTGATTTCAGTAAATATTTACAAGAAGCCAGTATATACCCCACCAAATAAAGCACCAGCAGGGATTGTTAATACCCAGGCAGTCCGGATATTTTCATGCCACACTCCTGCGGACTTTTCCAAACTGTCCCAATGCACTGATGCCGATGATCGCCGAAATGTATTCAGAGACACAAGCGCTAAAAGGATAACAATAATCAACGAAGAGGGCATTAACGACTTTTTATGCTTTCTTTACAACAATATCAGCAATTATGTTCGCGGCTTCGTCTCCTCTATCGGCCGCATTGGAGAGATGACGATAAACCTCGCGCAATTTTAACATTTCGACCACATGGTGCAGGTCCTCGGGCCCGCTGAACAGATCGGCAACCGCTTCACGGTAAACAGCCTCAACCCGGTTCTCGAGCGCTTTGGCACGCTGGGCATGATCCAGTGCGACATTCGGATTTTTGGGAAGGCGGATGACTCCGTGCATGATCTCATAAGCGGCATCTTTCAACAGCGAAGCGATGCGTGTCATGTAAGGCGTCGGTTCGACCTTGAGAATGACCATCTCCATCACGGTGGTGTCGGCATAATCGATCACATCATCGATGGAACGCGATAGCGAGAAAATATCCTCGCGGTCAAAGGGCGTAATGAAGCTGCGGTTCAACTCGTCGATCAGGATGCGACGCACCTCATCCGCCTCTTTCTCCTTGATGGATAATTCCTCTGCGACCTCCGGATCGCTCGTCTCGAAATATTTGATCAGCAGACGCAACCCTTCATATGCCAATGAGGCTTGCTGCTCGATCAGGTTTTGAAATACGTTTTCTTTTCTCTTAAAAAAACCGAACATGGTAACCTTTCACTTGCGAGTATCCGTACTGGGGCGAGTCCCTGTCGAACCCGTCAGTAATGCATGGTTATATCACTGAATCGGGTTCAGCTCACCCGCAACCAAACCGGGAAATTTTGCCCGAAGTGCCGAGTCAGTTTCGGGAGAGATAAGAGGCGATGTATTCTTGGTCATGATATCCCGGGCTTTTGCCATTGCCTTGCCATGGGTATCAGTCGAGCCTTTCTTTTCCCAAATACTCCGCGCGTCGCGGTCCGCGATTTTGGTCATGACAGCCTCGGTCTTCATGCGGCTGGTGGTGTGTTTGGCAGTGATGAAAGAACCGCCGGGACCGATCTCCTTGATAAGGTTGATGCCCAAATCATCATCGCTGAAGGAAACACCGCGTTTCATTCGTTTCATCATCAATGCGATCTCATCGTCTATGACAGCCTTCCCAAAGTCGAACGTTTTGAGCGCATCGATCAAGCCGCCGATATTGAACATATCCATGCCACCCAGCAAACCGGCGATACCCGACATACCGGTCTCATAACCGGACTGTGCATCGTTCAACTTGGCGTTGGTAAGGCCCACATACCCGCCCGCAGGGAGGTTGTAAAAACGTGCCATTTGTGCAAAAGCCATATGCAGCATACCGCATTCAATGGCGCCGGAAGTATACGCACCGGAACGCATATCCGCGACGGTCCCAAGCGTGGCATAAATGGTCGGTGTACCTTCCTTTGTCATCTGCATCAACATCAAAGCGGAGAGGAATTCAGCATTACCTTGAACGAGAGTCCCAGCCATCGACATGGGGGAAGTGAGGCCTGCATTCGGCACGATGGTCGGGTAGACCGGCAGTCCCTGCTGCGCAAAGAACATCACATTCTCGGTGGAGAGATGGTCCATGGTCAGCGGCGAAACAACCGGGCAATAATGATGCGTGAGGAAGGGATGCTGCTTGTATGCTTCCTCGCCCCCTGCCACAAGATATGCCATTTCCATGACACTCAGTGTGTCTTTCATATTGGTCGTAGTAACTCGAATAGGCTTGAGACAATATTTGATGGATGGGTACAGACGCGAAACAGTAAATTGATCTCCAGGAGCATCGTCAGCCAGAGTTGAAATGGAGAAAATATCATACCCAGGCAGTTCATTGATGAGGTGGGCGATCCGCGCAATATCTTTCGATTCAGCACGCCGCTCCTTGCCTGTCTCAGGGTCGATGATATCCGGTGCGGAACTTGCTGTGACGATGACTGGGCTGTCTTGCGGTATGGTCCTATCGAATTTCGGATCACGCCCATGGAAAGTAAATGAAGGCGGAACCAATTTGCGATATTTTTCGACTACAGTGCGTGGGAAACGGACACGCTCCTCTTCAACACTGCAGCCGTGGTTTTTAAAAAGGTCCCGTGCAGGCTGATATCTGACCTTTAGACCAGTTTCTTCCAAAACCTCTAGAGATGCATCGTGAATTTTTTCGACCTGTTCCTGGCTCAGTAAGTTGGCAAAAGACATGGGGGGTTCCTCATTCTACAAGAGATTTCTTGATCTTTCTTCGTTCCGTTTTGCGCCTGGGTAGTATCTGCGAAGCTAATCTCCGAGTACCTTTAACGAGCGGATTCTCCATCAATACATTATCTTCAGGCAATTTGAACATTTCCGTAATGCGCACGAATCGATTATCGCGATACTGCATCCTCTCGATACGCAGCCTGTGCGCCAGGGTTTTAATCTCCCGAACCGGGAACATCTTCAGCCCCGAACGGGTTACCTTCAATGACGCCGCTGCAATTGCAAACCGTACCGAGTCTTCCAAACTCCAGCCGTGCAGATAACCGTAGATAAAACCGGATGAAAAGGTCGCACCCGCACCAGAGGCATCCACAGCTTTAACCTTGGGGGCGTAGGCGCGGATGATCTCATTGCCCTGGACCACCATGCATCCCTGACTGGCCATGGTGATAATAGCGGTCTGGATTCCGGCATTGATGAGCTTGCGCGCAACGCCAAGCATGGCCTGTTTCTTACCGATCTGAGCAGCATCGGTCACTGCCTGGCACACCGTAACCAGCCCGGAATACTTTTTAAGAAGTTCCGGGTCCTGATGCCCATGTTCAAAATTTAGGAACACCGGAACCCGGTGCTTGCGGGCTTCGTTCATGGCGCGCAGGATATGCCTATCGCCATCGTACCAGTCCACGTATAACAATTTGGAATACCTGATGAGAGACAGGTCGGCGGTATCAAGCGTATCGAGGATCTCTTTAGAGCGTTGCCAAAAATATGTCCGTGCGCCTTTTTTATCAGAGACATTCACCTCAAGCGGCGTTTTATATTTCCGGGTAAACCGCACTTCGCCTTGTACACCGAATTCAGCCAGCCTGTCCTTGATGTAATGGCCGAGCATATCATTCCCCAACGCCGTGCCGATCATTCCGGAGGGTACCCCCCACTGGCTGAGGTTGCAGGCAATGATCGCAGCATCATCGTAGACATAATCGCTGACCTCATGCACGATCGCGCCGGTGTTTAACTTCGGCAGTTTATCCAACGACATGATGTAAACCGGCGTTAGCATGCCGAAGCCGACATAGGCTGGAGGTGAATTCTTTTTTGCCATTTTCAGAGGATAGACGATAGACCTCAGACGACGGACTTCCATCGTCAATTATCCATGGTCTAGGAGCGCAGCTTTTCGCCTTTCGGGTCGTACAGCACGTTTGCCGTCACTTGCGCTTCGCGGTTGCCTTCGATCAACTCAATAGTGAACTTGTTGCCCTTGACTGCCAATTCGATGGGCAGGAAGGCGTACAGGATATTCTTCTTGACAGTAAACCCGTAGCCCCCGCTTCGAACACGGGTGATGACTTTCCCTTCGTGGTGAACCGCTTCACCGCCGTAGATTTGGACAAATTCCTCGCTATCAGTCAGGACAAGGGTGCATAGTTTGCGGCGCAAACCTTCCGCTTTTTGCTTGACCAGCACTTCACGCCCGATAAAATCACCTTTATCCAGGTCCACGCAGAAACCGAGACCAGCTTCATACGGTGTGATAGTCGGAGTGATATCGACCGTGAAATACTTGAAACCTTTTTCGAGGCGCAGCGGATCGAGCACCTTATACCCGCCAAGTTCCATGTCGAACTCTTTTCCAGCTTCGATGAGCATATCCCAAACCATGGTGGCGCGATTGTTGGGTATGTACAATTCCCAGCCAAGTTCGCCGGCATAACTTACCCGCTGGGCAAGGACTTTTACGCCATTGATGATGATTGGTCTGGTCATCAGGTATGGATGCGCTTCATTCGACACATCGGAGCTCGTAATTTTCTTCAATACATCGCGCGACTTCGGTCCCCATAAGGCAAGACAGGCATGTTCCT
>CAZYLM010000116.1:0-8550 GCA_964648645.1 uncultured Anaerolinea sp. | reverse complement strand
AAATCGCGCATACTATATCATGATTTAAGGGGGGATTCAAGCCCCAAAATTCCTAATTGATTTCAGCGCTCTTTATGCCAAAACGTCATCCCGCCGGAATTTTGAGAATATGCGTTGATTGCTTTATGCGCACCGCGGGAATTGTCGAACAACATGGGAACCTGGGATTTAAAGGCAAGGACAGCTTCTTTCCAAGCCCTCAAGCCTGCCTTGCTCACCCGTTCGACCTTTTTCTTCATCCCGACTGTCTTCGGTTTGAGGTGCTCCGGATAATTAAAAAGGTAGGGAATGTCTGCCACGTAGTGGAGCGGCCGCTTCAGCAATTCCGCCGCCAAACGCACGGTGACATGGTCGATGTGTTTCCCTACACCGAGTTGACAGACAATTTCATCGTCCGGTTTGAGGCGGGCGGCGATGGTTTTCGCAATCCGCTTCGGCAGATCCGCCTCTTCGGGCAGAGGATCAACAAAGACGCTGAAGTAAAGGAAGCTGCCTTCCCGATCCTGACGATAGACGCAATCGAGAAAATCAAAATGGCGCGCTTTTGCACCCAGAACTGCTGCCGCATTTTTATCTTCGACACGCCTCCCACCTACCACTTCTCTGGCAGAACTCATACCCCATTTGCTGTGAAGGTATTCTGCAAAGGGTGAAAGTTTCCTGGTCTTGGGGAATCCGCACATGATGGTCCAGATCTCCACCGAGTTGCCTGCCTGGGTCTGGTCATAGATCCAGCCTCCGGCAGAGAGAGCGGCGTCATCCAGATGCGGGGAGAGATATATCCAGCGCATAACGTCGTCATTTTTACCATAGAATAGCAATGAACGCAGTCATGCGCTTCCTTTACACTTGGCAAAATGAGGTTTAATGAAAGAAAGACGTAAACAGGAAAGAAAGAATTTAGTAGCATATACCCAGGTGTTTGATTTGTATGGCGGGAATCTTATCGGTTATCTGGGTGACCTGACCGTATCCGGTGCAATGATCATCAGTGAAAGACCAATCAGACCCGATACCGATATCACTCTCGCTGTGGAACTCCCTGAACTGCCCGGCATCAAATCAATCCGCATGAGCCTGGCTGCCCGTGTCGTCTGGTGCCAGCAGGACCTCAGCCCGCAGTTTTACAACATTGGCTTTGAATTCAAAGAGGTCCCTGCGCAGCAGAGAGAATTAATCGAATCCATCATCACCAATTACGAATTCCGGCGTGACCTGCCCAAGTTTCCCCCGCATGGCATTGGTCCCAGGTGAGCCGAAGAAGAGCGAAAACGAGGCAGCCCAAAAGGCTGTCCTTGTTTATGTTAAACTTTCGACATGATGGAAGCCAGATCCTTGATCTTTACCGCGCAGCGCCATGTGGAAGTGCTTACCTCCCCCCTGCGGGCTTTGAAGGATGACGAGGTCTTCGTCGAGTCGATCTGTTCCGCCATCAGCGCTGGAACAGAGATGCTGGTCTATCGCGGCGACTTTCCCCAACTCCACGATGCGCACGATTCGGTTAGCAGTGAGTTGAAGTATCCATTAACCTATGGGTATGCCAGTGTCGGGAGAGTGCGGGAGATTGGTAAATTGGTAGATTCAGATCTGGCTGGGAAATTGGTATTCTCCTTCCAGCCGCATGCTTCAGCCTTCATCGCCCAACCTTCAGCCTTGATTCCTGTTCCCAATTCGCTGTCCCCGGATAACGCCTGCTTCCTGCCGAATATGGAAACAGCTGTGAATTTTGTGCAGGATGGAGCGCCAATTCTAGGCGAACGAGTTTTGGTCCTTGGACAGGGCATAGTGGGGCTGTTGACCGCATCGCTATTATCTGAATTTCCGCTTGAGAATTTAACAGTGGTGGATTCGATCGAGTTGAGAAGAAGGGCGTTGGGGGTTCAAAGTCCAAAGTTAAAGGTCAACTGTATTTCGCCAAGTGAACTTGGCACCTCAACCTTCGACTTATCTTATGAACTCACAGGCTCACCGTCTGTTCTGAACGATGCGATCGCAAAAACAAGCTTCAGTGGGCGAGTCGTCATCGGCTCCTGGTATGGGCAAAAGCGCGCGGAGATCGATCTCGGCGGATCATTCCATCGCTCACGCATCAAACTTATTTCGTCGCAGGTCAGTACCATCTCACCCGAATTAAGCGGACGATGGGACAAGCCACGCCGCTTTGCCCTGGCATGGCAGGCATTGGAGAGGATCCAGCCGCAGAAATGGATCACACATCGCTTTAAACTTGAAGATGCGGAAAAAGCGTATCAACTGCTGGATGAAAATCCGCAGGAGACGATACAAGTTGTTTTTGATTATGCAAGATAAACCTTCTGCTGGATCCAACTTCGCAAAGAGCGCACTGGGCAAATTATTCCTTGGTGGGTTACCCATACTCGGCGGGGCTTTGACCATCCTGGTTTCTTTAAACGTCCTCCCTTATAAGGATCTTCATCCCAATCGGATCGCCATCTTCAACGACCCACACACCTGGGAGGCTTTTGCCGTCGGAATGACGATGCTATGCTTTGGACTGGCAAACCTCATCCCGCCGTATATGAAAAAACTGGGGAAGCTGAACACTATTATTTTGTTGATATCTTTTATCGCCATTCTGATTGGCATTCTTTTAAAAAGGCTGGAGCGATGAAATTTCATCGGTACACCCTTGAAGACTGTCATAACGCCACAGGTATAGTCCTCATAATCGATGTGTTACGTGCTTTTTCCACAGCCGCATATTCTTTTTCACGCGGGGCGAAAGAGATCAGGTTGGTCAGCAGTGTCGAAGAAGCGATCTCATTGAAAGCAAGGCTTAGAAATGCAAAAGCCCTGGGTGAAGTTGGCGGACTTCCGCCGAAGGGGTTTGACTTTGGCAACTCCCCCACCCGTATCCTCGAACACGATCTGACGGGAATCACCCTCATCCAGCGTACAGGCGCAGGGACTCAAGGTGCGGTACGTGCAGTCAAAGCCAGGGCGATGCTAGCAACCAGTTTTGTCGTGGCGAATGCCACAATGGGCTATGTCCTGAACTCGAAACCTGATGAAATCAGTTTTGTCATCACCGGTGGGGTGGGCAACGATGAAGATGTGGCATGCGCTGATTATTTGGAAATGAAATTTACAGGCCAGGAAATAGATGATGTAACATTTGTAAAGCGGGTCCATGCAGCAAGGGATGCCCTTCAACACATGAAAGAACATCCCCAATTCCCATACTCAGACCTTGATTACTGCTCACGTATTAACCATTTCGATTTTGCCATGCCCATCGAAAGAAGCAATGGCTTTCTGATCATGAAGGCACTCAAACCTTAAACCTGAATTCTAAAACCGGAGAAAAACATGTACTCACTTGGCGTACGACGCGAATTCATTGCAAGGCATTTTTTGATCGGAGGCGACTGGGGCGCGGAGAACTTTCCCAACTCGCACCATTACATCCTGGAGCTCGTCCTTGAAGGCAGTGAACTCGACCAGCACGGTTACCTCGTCGACATTGTGGATGTGGAAAAGCACCTTGACCAGATCGTCGATTATTACAAGGAACAGATGCTGAACGAGAAACCTGAATTCGCCGGGCTGAACCCCTCCATTGAGCACTTTGCGCAAATCCTTGCCACTTCCCTGAACGAACGCATCAAAGCAAAAAACATCACCGGTTTGAAAGTCGTACTGTGGGAACACGCGAATGCGTGGGCAGCCTATCAAGTGGTTCGATAGTTTTGTGGTCGCGTAGTTTGATAGTCAAAGTCAGAACCTACTCAACGAAGAAACTATGAAACTGGGCATTGTCATTTATGGCGCTCTCGACACCCTTAGCGGCGGGTATATGTACGACCGCATGCTGGTGGACCACCTCCATGCACAAGGCGACACGGTGGAAATCGTTTCGCTGCCCTGGAGGAATTACGCAGCACATTTGGGGGATAATTTAACTTTTAAACTCCCATCGGGTCTAGATATTCTGATCCAGGATGAACTGAATCATCCCTCACTGATCTGCGCAAATCGCAAGCCTCATCCCTATCCGGTAATCAGCCTCGTTCATCACCTGCGCTGCTCCGAACCCCGCCCGAAATGGCAGAACGATCTTTACCGGGTAGTGGAGAAGAAACATCTGCAAAGTGTGGACGGTTTCATTTTCAATTCACAAACGACTAAAAAGGTGGTGAACGATCTTATCGGGAGCAGCCTGCCCGAGGTCGTAGCCTTCCCGCCGACGGACCGGTTTGGCGAGGCAATTTCGGAAATGGAAATAAAAGAAAGAGGAAAGAAGAAAGAACTCCGGATCCTATTTTTAGGCAATGTCATCGAACGCAAAGGACTTCTCACCCTTCTGCAGGCAGTACGTCAGTTGCCAGTGAACAGTTACCAGTTGGATATCGTCGGCTCACTCACCACTGACCCTGCCTACGCCAAACAAATGCAAGATTTCGCCGCCAACAATCCCACTTTACAAATCACATTTCACTCTTCACTAAATAACCAGCCTCTCATCGACAAACTCCGTGCCGCCCACATCCTCGCAGTGCCGTCCAGTTATGAAGGTTTTGGCATCGTCTACCTCGAAGGGATGGGCTTTGGTTTGCCAGCAATTGGAACGACTCTCGGCGCGGCAGGTGAGGTTATCGAAGACGGACGGACGGGGTTTCTCATCCAGCCAGGAGACTCTCAAGGTCTCGCGGAAAAGCTCCAACTCCTGAGCGAGAGGCGGGACATCCTCCTTGAGATGAGTCTCGCAGCGCGGAGTCGATACAAGCGTCAACCCGGTTGGGATCAGACAGCATCCAGAATCCGTGAATTCCTGCTCTCGTTTTTATGACGAAAAGCTGAAACGTCCGGGGGTGAAATTCCGTATAATGAATACGATGATCCACACGTATCAAGTCAACGGCATTACCCTGCAGACCGGTGACATCATCTGCACCATGAACGGCAAACCTGATATTTTGCCTGGCGAGTTTTGGCGTTTGGTCGGGCGGCTTGTGCCCGGTGATGTCGACCATGTCGCTGTATATCTTGGCCCCAATGGGCGCTGTGTCGAAGCCGGGGCAAAAGGCGTCATAACATTCGATATACCCAGGGGCGAATGGGACACTGAACGCATGGCAAGGCAGCGCGGATTGCTTTTCGATACCTTCTACGGCGTCGTATCACCGCTCGATCTTCTTGGTTACTCGGAGGACGATGAATGCCTGATGCGCGAGGCGGTGTCGCAGTATATTTTGAAGCAGGTGGGCAAGCCTTATAACCTGAACTTCCTGAATGTCGAGACTGAAGAAGCTTTTTATTGCAGCCAGCTCGCCTATAAAGCATATCAAACCATCGGCATCGATCTGAACACCGGGCTCGCCATAGAACAATTCCCGGGCACAAACCAGATCATCTACCCGCAGGAAATTTGGGAGGGGTTTTCTCATCGCAAATCGCTGCAAATCCTGCAGCCGGCCGAAATTCTATAAATCTCCCAATGCAGGGAGATTTTTTTCGAGTATAGTTCCCGGTTATGAAACGACTCACCGGGATCCTCCTCATTGCCGTCTCCGCTGCTTCCTTTGGAACGCTTGCCATCTTTGGGCGATATGCCTATGCCGATGGCATGGACACATTTACCGTCCTCTTTCTGAGATTCAGTCTATCCGCCTCCTTCATGACCCTGGTCCTGATCCTGCGCAAAGAGCCTTTCCCCCGCGGACGGATTCTTACCCAACTCATCGGCATGGGCGCCCTGGGATACGTCGGGCAATCGTTTATGTATATGACCGCCATCAATTACGCTTCGGCGGGGTTGGTGGCGTTGCTGTTATATCTTTATCCTTTTTTTGTTGCAATCCTTTCCATGATCCTTCTCAAAGAGACATTGACCCGCGTCAAGGTCATCGCACTGGTATTGGCGCTCGCTGGAACGGCGTTAACGGTCGGTCCCGTCAGCGGACAGCTCATTGGCGCTCTCATGGCGATCTTTGCCGCACTGATCTATTCCATTTACATTATCGTCGGCACCAATGTCATGAAACATGTTTCCGCTGTGCAATCCTCAACGGTCATCTTTGCATCGGCGGGCATCGTCTTTGGAGCCCTGGCATTCTCTCGTGGAGCGCACTTCCCCGCCACGAATGCTGGCTGGCTGGCGATGCTGGGAATCATCATCATATCGACCATCATTCCGGTTGTGACATTTCTAGCCGGCCTCGAGGGGATCGGTCCCACCAACGCGGCAATGCTTTCGACCCTGGAGCCTATCGTCACAGTATTGTTGGCGGCGTGGTTGTTCGGTGAAAAACTGCAATCGATCGTCCTCGTTGGTGGCGGAATGATCCTTATCGCCGTACTCTTATTGGCGAGAGCCGAATTGGGTAGAGACAGCAACAGCCAGCCCGGGGTGTAAACATGAATCTCATCGGCGAAATCGCAGGGTTGGCTACATCTTTCTTCTTTGCCATCACCGCGATCATTTTTACCCATACCGGGCGCATGATCGGTTCACAGGCGACTAACCGAATCCGGCTTTCATTTGCTCTTGTTTATTTGATCGTTCTCAACCTGATCCTTTTCCATGAACCGCTCCCTTTTTCCGCTGGTTCATCCCGCTGGATATGGTTGAGTCTTTCCGGTGTGATCGGGCTTTCACTTGGCGATGCCTTTCTTTTCAAGTCTTTTCTGCATGTGGGCGCCCGTCTGGGCAGTTTGTTGCTTAGCCTGGCACCGATATTTGGCTCGATCATCTCGTGGTTTATTTTCGGTGAATCGCTGACGCTTTGGCAGATGACCGGGATTTTCCTGGCACTGGCGGGAATCACCTGGGTGGTCGCCTCCCACAAAGAAGATGCCAATACCCCAAGCGGACATACCCGGCAAGGAGTGATCCTCGGCATATTGTCAGCCTTGTGCCAGGCAGTTGGGCTTGTGCTTTCCAAAAGGGGCATGCTGGGAAATTTCCCGCCTTTTCAAGCAAATGCTATTCGCATACTGGCAGCTGTTTTTTTCATTTGGATATGGGCGGCATTCGAAAAACAAGTAGAGTCCACATTCGAGTCTCTTCGACAATATCCAAGGGCATTGCAGTTGATTGCCATTGGCGCAGTAATCGGACCTGTCATGGGTGTGTCTGCTTCATTGCTGGCAGTCCAACATGCCGAAGTGGGCGTCGCCAGTACTCTCATGGCGCTCCCTCCCGTGATCGTATTGCCGATTAGCTATTTTGTCTTCAAAGAAAAGATCACATGGCAGGCATTAGCAGGGACTTTGCTCGCAATTGCCGGAGTGGCAATATTGTTCCTGGCGAAATAACCCCGAAAAGACAAGGAACAAGGATATACGGGATATAATGAATCATCAGCAAAAGCAAGGAACAAAGGATTTTATGAACTTCAACACCTTCAATCTCGACCCCCGCCTAAAGCAGGGAATTTCCAAGGCGGGCTATGAGACCCCCACTCCCATTCAACAAGCCGCCATCCCCGCTGCCCTGCGCGGACGGGACATCATCGGCACGGCACAGACTGGCACAGGCAAGACCGCCGCTTTTGTGCTGCCCATTCTCAACAAACTGCTCAACGGACAGCGCAACGTTCCGCGCGCGCTCATCGTCACGCCAACCCGTGAACTGGCTGAGCAGATCAACGACGTGATCAAAACCCTCGCAGCGGGGACAAAGCTGAAGAGCGCAACCATTTACGGCGGAGTCGGAGCCGCGCCTCAAATCCAGGCACTCCGCAACGGCGCTGAAATCCTTGTCGCCTGCCCCGGGCGCCTTCTCGATCTGATCGCTCAAGGACATGCCAGGATGGCGAATATCGAAATCCTTGTGCTCGACGAGGCCGACAGGATGTTCGACATGGGCTTCCTGCCCGATGTGCGCCGCATCGTCAAAGCCGTGCCTGAAAAACGGCAGACAATGATGTTCTCTGCCACCTTTCCGCCCGATGTGGAATTGCTTGCAAAACAGGCGTTGAAAGAGCCGCAAAAGATTTCGATGGGGATCATCAAACCGGCGCATACGGTGGCTCACGCCTTGTATCCCGTAGCGCAGCATTTGAAGTCTGCATTACTGATCGAACTTCTAAAACGGACGGATACGAATTCCGTTCTGGTGTTCACCCGTACCAAACATCGCGCACATCGTGTGGCGCAGCAGATCCAAAAAGCCGGGTTCAAGGTGACCAGTTTGCACGGCGACAGGTCGCAAGGGCAACGGCAGGCGGCCCTGAAAGGCTTCAAAAGCGGGCATCACGACATCATGGTCGCCACGGACATCGCCGCACGCGGATTGGATATCGAAACGGTTTCGCATGTCATCAACTACGACATGCCCGACACCGCTGATGCCTACATCCACCGCATCGGACGTACCGGACGCGCGCAACGTACCGGTGATGCATTTACGCTGGTGACGGATGATGACAAGGACATGATCCGGACCTTGGAACGCATCATGGGGCAGCCTCTTAAACGCGAGACGCTCGAAGGCTTTGACTACGCCCGCCCCGCCCCGCCTCGATCGGAATCCGGCGGAAGAGGCAGAGGCGCTCCCCGCGAAGGACAGCGCCCGCCAAGACCTGC
>CAZYLM010000115.1:0-8578 GCA_964648645.1 uncultured Anaerolinea sp. | reverse complement strand
ATTCGTCTTCCAAACGCTCATACTGCCCTCTCCTATTTATCTGAAATTAGAAACTTGCCATTGCTTCTTCAACTGTAGCAAAAGAGCCGATCTTTTGATCCAAGCCCACTGTGTACATGACTGACATGATCTCTTTGGGCACGGAAGCGAGTTTGACAATACCACCCGCTTTTTGCGCAGCTTGCGAGGCTTTGGTCACAGCGCGCAGTCCGGCGGAGGACATGTAATCCACACTTTTGAGGTCGATCACCAAATTTGAATTAATCCCAAGGGCCCTGGTCAACTCTGCATCAAACGTAGGAGCTGTTTCAGAATCAATACGTCCGCTGACTGTTACGATGAACGCATTCTCTTTATCATCGTTCGGAATAGCTTTTACTTCACTTTTAATAGAAAGGTTATCCATTCTGCGCTCCTTATTTGCGAATCAATAAAATAAGGGCAAACCCCACCCCTCATTTGCCCATTTTGTTTCCCTGGCATTTGGCAAAGAAACTAGTAAATCACCAAACTAAATGAATAACTGCACTTCCGCATCTGCGGCATATTCAAGAAAGGTCGCTGCGCCGCCGATCTCGCATTCTTTGATGAAGTCCTCACGCTTAAAACCAAAGACGTCCATGGTCATCTGGCAGCCGATCATGCGGACATCCATGTCTACACACATATCGCGCAGTTCTTCGATGGAAGCGACACCCTTGTTTTTGAAAGTTTGCTTCATCAGGGAGGTGGCAAGCGACTCAAACCCCGGCACATTTGCCATCAAAATGTTTGGCATGGGCCAGGCGATATTTTGAAAGCCTTCGGGTCCAAAGGGCATCTTCATCGGCATGGCAGGGTTGCCCAATGGCGAGACCGAAGCAGTAAGGTCCGGCTTAAGAAGCGTGAGCCCGTAAAAGGTAAAGAAAATGCCCACCTCCCATCCCATTGCACCAGCGGCACTGGCGAGAATGAACGGGGGGTAAGCCCAGTCAAGCGTTCCCTTACTTGCAATAAGGGCAAGGCGTTTTGGAGCGTTCGGGTCAGACTTGGACATAATTTTCTCCTTTATTAATGCAAAAGGTCTATTTCTTTTTTAAGTAGAATATGAACTTGCCGCCCTCGGTCATCGAACGAAGCATTTCATTGCCAGTCTGGCGGCTCCAGGCTTCCATGTCGGGTGGTGCGCCGGGGTCAGTGGCGATCATCTTCAAAATCTGCCCGGATTGCAACTCTTTCATGGCTTTGGAAGTCTTAACTACCGGCATGGGACAGAGCATCCCGGAACAATCCAAAACCTGATCTTCCTTGATTACATCGGTCATTTCGAGCCTCCTGTAGGACTTAAGAATGATACTGAATTGACTTACATCCCGCCATTCCCCCCTTGCGGGATTTTTTCCTCCCCCGTGCGGGGGAGGAGTCAGTTCGGATATAATCCATTCTACGGCTTTAAAGTCGTTTTTCAAAGCCTGATAATCATCATGTTCACCCGCATTGAATCACTCTTCCGCTCGAACCGTGTTTTTATCTTTCTGATCATTTATCGGTGGGCATCCCTCCTTCCTGTATTGCTCATCGTCGGGGTGGAAGATGACATTCTGAACGCACTTCCGCCACTCGCTCTTGCGCTTGCCGCAAATACCGTTGTATCCATCTTCAATCAAAAACTGAATAAGGCAGTCAATGACCGCCCGGCATTTCTCGGTGCTGATATTCTCTTCTCCACCATCTTGCTGGCGATCAGCGGGGGAACCGGCAGCCCCTATTATCTCTATGCACTCAGCCCGTTGCTGGCGGGAGCGTTCTTCTTCCAGGTGCGCGGCGCTTTGTCGGCTTCCCTTTTATTCACCCCTCTCTACGTTCTCATCCGGGTCTACATCCCGCAGGCGCAAATGGATGCGGTGAACTTTGCCCTGCAAATTACCGGCATCTGGATTCTTCCGCTGCTCTTCGCCTACCCTTCCACCCTTATAAAATCCGTCAACAAAGCCAATGAAGACCTTGCCAGTGCGCACCGCCAGTTGGAGATCATCCACGATCTGACGGTATTACTCCAAGCCGCGCCTGACCTGCTCTCTGTGCAACAGCGCGTCCTCGGTGTGGTCACCACCGACCTCGGTTTTTCAAAGGCTGTAGTCGCCACTGTTGACCCCGCACGTGAAGAGATCGGAGGCTGGCTGGTCTACCCCAATGAGGAATCCTTCCCGCACCCCAAACCACTCCCGTTGAAATCTGAAAACGGCGAGCTCATCAAATCCCTGCTAAACCGCAACTGCTTTGTTTCCGATCACCAGCCCTTGATCATGGATACCCAACTCAGCCACTGGCTCAACCAGAATCGCTGGTTCGTTGTACCTTTATATTTGAGGGAGCACCCTATCGGGATCTTGCTGGTCGAGGAATCTGGTCTGACACCCGAGCGAGAATCGACTCTCATGACGGTCGCGAATCAGGCGGCGCTCGCGCTTGGTACGACGATCCTATGCATTGACCGTGCCCGACGCCTTGCTGTGGAGACCGAGCGCAACCGCATCGCCCGCGATATTCACGATACGGTCGCCCAATCCCTTTTTGGGATCGCCTACTCGCTCGACGCTTGCATTACAATGCTGCCCCAAAAAGCCGACGATGTGCGCAATGAACTCATCGAGCTGCGCTCACTTGCCAACTCCGCCCACGACGAAGTGCGCCGCTCCATATTCGACCTGTGGCCCTCGGCATTGACCATCGAACTCTTCATGGCAGACCTGACCAACTACATCAACAGCTGCTGCCGCCCGCGGTCATTCAGCATCGTCTTCAACAACAATGGCGATTTCAACTCGCTTTCCTCAGGTATGCGCCGCACCGTCTACCGCATGGCGCAGGAGGCGCTGGCAAACTCCGCCCGGCATTCCGGCGCAAAATCCGCGCGGCTGTGCCTGACGATATCGGATGAAGATGTTTACCTTGTCGTTTCCGATGAAGGGAAAGGCTTCGATCCCTCTGTCGCCTTGTCGCGGAGTCAGAATCGGGAACATTTCGGTTTACATGGAATTCAGGAGCGTGCACGTGCCCTAGGGGGTGAGTTCGAGATCGCATCGCGGCCCAAAGCCGGAACGCACATCATGATCACACTCCCCATCCATAACGGACATCATCATGGCTGAGCCCATCCGCCTTTTGATCGTGGACGACCATGCGGTTGTCCGCAAGGGGTTGGCGATGGTCCTTCGTCTGGAACCAGGCTTGGAGATTGTCGGCGAAGCGGAAAATGGGCGGGTTGGCTTGGAAGCGGCAAAAAGTCTCGAGCCGGATATTGTCCTTGTAGACTTGGTCATGCCGGAGATGGATGGCCAGGAGATGGCTCTTGCGTTGCGAAAATCGAATCCCCGCGTCAAGATCATGATGTTGACCGGCACCGAGGTGGATGATCGGGTGTATGACCTGCTTGCAGCAGGGATCGAAGGCTATGCACTCAAGAACATCGAACCGGGGGAATTGATCCGTGGCATTCATTCCGTGATCCACGGCGATACCTACCTGCACCCCGATGTGATGAAAAAAGTGCTCGAACGCATGAAGCCCCAACCGGCGCCCGCTGTTTCATTGACCCAGCGGGAGTTGGAGGTGCTGGAATGGATGGCAACCCCAAACACCTACAAGCAGATCGCTTCGCACCTCGGCGTAGGCGAAGAGACCATCCGCACCCATGCCAAGAGCATTCTTGAAAAACTGCATCAGCCCAACCGCGCACAGGCAATTCTGGCAGCAATGAAAAGCAAATTGATCAAAATGAACGGGTAATGTGACCTATGTTTTGCTGGGGGGTTATCTCTGACCATACCTCAAAAGTTTAAAGCCGACCAGAAAATACCAGATCGTCGTAAACAGTGAAGCGAGGATGATCGTTATCCCGCCGAGGGAACTTGAAAAGAAAGAACCCGCCACCGAAATAACTGCCAGGGCTCCTGCAGCAATGCCAGTTAGAGCTGTAAGCTTGTTGAACAACCCTTTTCGCATCACAAGCCCGGTCAAGAGAATCCCAACAGCCAGGGTGAGCGAGTTGTAGATGAAGATCAGGTTCGAATCTGCGATGGTGGCGGGGTACAAAGCGGCAGTGAGCAATGCAGCCTTTTCCGCTTCACCCGCTACAGCATAACGCCCTCCCATTGAAACGAGCGAACCGATGTTCGTCCAGGTGAGCGCCAGGTCGAGAAAAATAAACAATCCCACAAAGACGGTCGCCATACGCATGGCATTTTTGTTGATGTCTTTCAATACCTGGTAAAGGGAGAATGAGATGGGCACAAGAAGGAAATCCGTCAGAACCGAAAGACCAAGGATGCCCCACCAGGCGGCGGCATGCTCGGCAGTTTGGGAAAGCCAGGCTTCAGCACCGGTGGGCTTTCCTCCAAGCGGGAGATACAAAATAATGATCGCAACGTACGCAGCTCCAAAGACGATGGCAGCAGCACCGCCCATACGTTGAATCCACAGTTCATCCGAAGAATTTGCTTTATCCATGTTTTCTCCTTGAGGGTTCATCCCACTATTCTTTTCGCTCCACAGAATATACGCCAAACCAAGATTTCAGTCTCAAAACAAACCTCCGAAGCGCCATTGCTTCGGAGGCAATCCTTACGATTGTTTTTCTTCCGGCTTTTCTTTCCTTGCTCTTAACCACCCGCTCAAACTATATTTCACGATCCGCTCATTGCCTTCGAGCAGTTTCTTTATATTCGGTCTCAATGCCCATACGAGCAGGATCTCCGCCCCAATGCCATATAACACGTCGGTCCAGGGCATGAGTCCCTGCGAGGCGCGGATGGCGAAAGCAATGGTCGCAAATAATGCCACCGCCATGGTCGTGACCGATGCGATGCCGATGGTGAAAAAGGTCAACATGCCGAGCGGCAGGATGATGAGGATCGAGCCGGGCCAGATACCCATCGCGCCGCCGACCGAGGGCGCCCCGCCCGCCCCGCCACGTAAACGCAGGAACCTTCCATTTTCATCCCGTTCGGGCAGGAAGATCGAATAGTTATGCCCAATGATCGCGGCAAGCGGAGCAAGGACATGGAACAGATGGTTATCGGGTGTAATGACCTTTGCAAGCCAGACCGCCGCCGCGCCCTTCAAAATATCCAGCATGGCAGTGGTAAAGCCCGCCCAAAAACCTGCCGCACGCATGGCATTTGTTCCACCCGTGCGGCCGCTCTCGATCTCACGGATGTCCTTCCCGGTTGTTAATTTCACAACCAGCAAGCCAAAAGGCACAGACCCTAACACATACGCCAGCAGGATTGCCAAAAGGTCAAGAACGATTTGCATTAAACTCCTCCAAGAGTTGGTATTACATGGAAAGCAAAGTTAAAAACACAAAACCCTAAGATGGGTTGCTGAATTCCAAAGGAACTTCTGTATAGCTCTCGTTTTCGATCCAAAACCCACGGGCGCGCCATAAGCCGTCCAAACGAGAGAGGATGATCTGCACAACATCATAGGCGGAGTCTGCGATATCGGTGGGAGAGACAGTTTCAGGTCCGGCGGGATGCGAGTGAAAGATGGCTATCAGATCCATGCCTTGAAAGTCGATCCACTCGAAGGCGTGCAGCTGCTCGATCGGATCCATCACGAACCGCACGGGGCTTTGAGCCTGATTCTTGACTTCGATCACGACTTCAACCTGTGAGTCTTTTCCGGCCAGCAAGCCGCAGGCCTCGAGCGGTGCCTGCGAATCGACGTAGGTGATCATTTTTTGAAGCTGTTCATATGTAAGTTTGAGGGTGCGCATTTCAGAGAAAGATTGCCGCGATCCATGCTGCCATCAATACGAGGGCAGGTCCTACCGTGGCACGCCGCAAAGGGGTGTTTTCCGAAAGGCTCATGGAAAGCATGGTCAAGGCATAAAGTGGACCGGTCAGCGCCAAGCCAAACTGGACCGGCGAAAGGGGCCAGTAGTGCAAGCCCGCGCCAATCTGCGCACAGATCAAACCGATGCCAAACGCCCAGGGAAAGTCCCAGCGGTCTGTGCCATCGAGGTGCAGGATACGCAGGCTGATCAATCCCGCGGCAATAAAGGAAGCAGGAATCACCAATACCATGCGCGCACCTGAGAACCGCAGCGATGTTACGAGGACGAGGAATAAGGCATATCCGACCGCGGTCAGCCCGGCACGGGCGGGACCATACAGTGGAGTGGAAGGGTCGATGGAAATGTATTCAGCGACACAAACGGCGGTTATTAAAACCGCCCCAAAGGCAAAGCCAGGCCACCACGCCTGGCTGTTTGAAAGAAGCGCAAGCGGCGTCCCCATCACAAAAGCGGTCAGGGTGGGCAGGAGCAAGTGCTCACGGCTGGAACGATCTCCAGCAGCAGGGTGCTCACGAGTAAGCCAGTCCATCCCGGCGGCAGTGAGAGCGGCGGCAAGCAGGGTCATAAAGGAGCCGAGGGTGATGGGAAAAGCATAATAGAAACCGGGTAAGCTCAGGCTAAGGGTGAGCCCGGGGGTTTCGATCAGGCGTGAAAGGGCAAAGGTCAGCAAAACTGAAGCGATGAACATCCCCATCCTGTCGGCGGAGGGCAAAGAAGAGCGGCGTTCCTGCATGGATAAATTGTATCAGGAATGGGTATGGTAGAATCATTCAGTTATGGAAGTTTCGCGCATTGAAAACCTTCCGCCCCCGCCTGGCATTATTAGCTCCATCAAAGCCGGCTTTGATGCTGTTGCGGCGCGCATTACCGCGATCATTTTGCCTGTGCTGCTGAACCTGCTTTTATGGCTGGGTCCGCGCCTGCGCATGGACGCAATGTTCAAGAGCATCGAAGGGGATATGGTGTTGTTCTGGCAGGCAAGCCGGATCCCTTCGGAAGAGATCCAGAAAATGCTGGACCTTTACGAAACAATGGCAAGTTCGATCAACCTGTTCGGTTTGTTGCGGACGCTTCCCATTGGGATCTCGAGCCTGTTCGTTGCAGGGCAGAGTGCCAATACTACTCCTTTGGGTGGGTCTACAGTCTGGCAGGTCAATGAATTGAGTTTTCCGCTGTGGTTGATGCTATTGGTGTTCATCGGCTGGGTCGGCGGAGCTTTGTATTTTCGGAATGTGGCATGGGCGGCGCTCGCGGAGAAGATCACCTCAGTGCGCGCATTCCAGGCAGTTTTGCAGACCGTCCTGATCTCCATACTCTGCAATATGATCCTGATAGCGGTCAGTGTGCCGATCCTCCTCATCCTTGTCCTGGCGGCGCAATTCAGCGCCCTGCTGGCGAATCTCTTCGTATTATTCATCGCACTGGGTTCGGTTTGGGTAATCGTGCCGATGTTCTTTTGGGCGCATGGAGTATTCCTGGACCGCCAGAATGTGTTGACGTCGATGTTGAGCAGCCTGCGCTTGACTCGCTTTACACTCCCGACCAGCAGTCTCTTCGTGCTGACGGTATTCTTGATCTCGTACGGGATGAATTTCCTTTGGCGCATTCCCGCGCAGGATTCATGGGTGACCCTGCTGGGCATCTTCGGTCATTCATTTGTGACCACCGCCCTGCTTGCCGGAAGTTTCATCTATTATCACAATATGAGCGCATGGGTGAAGGCCGTATTGGAAAGACTTCGCCCCAACAGTGGTATCAAACAAGCATGATGACGCGAATTGTCATCGTAATCATTGGAGGATCTTGTGGCTGAGAAGGTCAAATATGACGTAAGTTCGATCCAGGCATTGGAAGGCATCGAACACGTCCGCAAACGCCCGGGCATGTATGTGGGCGGCACGGATATCAAAGCATTGCATCACCTCGTTTATGAAGTGGTGGACAATGCCATCGACGAAGCCCTTGCCGGGTTCTGTACGCGCATCGACATCATCATCCACAAAGACAGCAGTGTTTCCGTGGTGGATAATGGCCGCGGTATTCCGGTTGGACCGCACCCTTCGAAAAAGGATGCCAACGGCAAACCAATGGAAACTGTGGACGTGGTCATGACCGTGATCGGTGCAGGCGGCAAATTCGGCGGCGGCGGGTATAAGGTCTCCGGTGGTTTGCACGGCGTGGGTGTCAGTGCGGTCAATGCCCTCTCGGAGTGGATGACCACTGAGATCAAACGCGACGGCAAATTATGGAAACAGGAATATAAACGCGGTGTGCCGCAAGGCAAGATCAAACACATCGGCAAAACCGAAAAAGACGAAACCGGTACAAGGCAGACCTTCAAGTTCGATAAGCAGATCTTTACTGAAGACATCGATTACCGCTTTGATACCCTCGTCCAGCGCTTCCGTGAAATGTCGTTCGTTACGCGCGGTATCACCCTCAAGTTCGTGGATGAACGCGCCGACCGCGAAATGACCTTCCATTTCGAAGGCGGCATCACATCCTTCGTCCGCTATTTGAACCGCAACCGTGAGAACTTGCACCCTGTTGTGCATGTCGAAAAAGAAGTGGAAGAGATCGGCATCGAAGCCGCCATCCAGTACACGGATGCTTATACCGAGTCGGTTTATTCGTTCGCCAACACCATCAATACCATCGACGGCGGCACGCATCTTACCGGGCTTCGGTCTTCCCTCACCCGCGTGATCAATGACTACGCCCGGAAGAGCGGTCTGCTCA
>CAZYLM010000114.1:6340-8581 GCA_964648645.1 uncultured Anaerolinea sp. | reverse complement strand
AGGCACGCAGTCTGCAAAGCGCATGAAGAGCGAGACTTTCGGGTTATCGGTGAACAGGATGTCAGCCTTTTCAGGTGACGCTTCGAGCGGGCGCGGAGCATCGGCGTAGATAACGTCAACTCCGTGGACCAGCCATGCGTCATGAATGGAGGCGGGGTCGCGTCCCAGTGCGTTAAAGGCATGGATGCGATTCTCCGCCACACGCTTCGGGTCATCCCCGACTGAAATGCTCAAGTTGAGCGAGGTCCACGGCTCGGGGCTGATTCCCCCCTGGCGGGTAAAGACTGCGTTCAGGACTTCTTTTGAAAAAATATCGAACTGGTAATAACGAAGCCCGCCGGATCGGTCGAAAGGCATTACTTGCCCGCCTCGATCACTGCAGATTTCTTGATGTAATACTGGCGGGTCTCGTTCATCGATTCTTCGATGTTCGGATATGCAAACCAGGCGGTGAACAACCCAAAGAGACTCCCCGTCAACACGCGCAGGAATGGCGTACTTTCACGGTACGGGATCAAAGCGGAGAGCCAGTCCCAATTGAATTGACTGAATAGCTGTGAAAAACCGTCCAGACCGATGGGGGCAATCCCCAGGAAGATCCAGATCAGCCAATGAAGGGATTTGAAGCGTCTGCCAGTCAGACCGAAGACAATGCCAAACGCCAGGATCGCCAAATAGATGGCAATATCGCGTTCGCACAGGGCAACCTTGTATCCGACTGTCTCATTCCCGGTGAAGTTGCGGGCATCGAAGCGGGTCAGGCTGTAGGGATTGTCGACGCCGGAAATTCCGGTCGCCTCTTCAAAGGTTCGATAACCGGTCAAGCCCGCCTCTTTGAGCGGGTAAAAGGGCTGCTCGCCGTAAAGAAAAAAGGAACGAAATGCGAATTGGTGGCAAAGCGGTTTGTAAATGCGGTAGATCATGTTTCCCGCCCCTTCCGCTCCGAGTTTCATGAGGGTCGGCGCAAGAAAGGGCAGACCGACGTAGAAGAACATGAACAGGTTCAAGATCAACAGGTAACGCTTTGCGATCCAAAAGGATATACGGTCTCCGGTGCTCAAGGTGCTCCCTTTCTTCAACTTGTAATTGTAAACAGGGTCGTCGAGTTTTTCGAGCTGGTTCTTGCGGTCTGAAGCTGCGCCGAGGGTGATCTGAAGCCTTTCCCGTGAGATCGGCGCCTGCAGGGTGTACGGTCCCACTTCGATGACCGGGATCAACGTGCCATATTTCGCCTGGATCGCAGGGTCAGAGGTGATATCCACTTCCGCCAGCCGGTGCGGATATTGCTTCTGCAGATCGTTCAGGTAGCCTTTTACCTCCTCGCAGAGGTGGCAGTCTTTCTTGGTAAACAGGGTTACATTTAGCATGGCAGATTAAAGAGTAGGGCACGTTTGAAAACGTGCCCTGACTAAAACCATTTCACCTTCGATTAGAGTCCAAAATCAAAAAAGAAGAATTGCCCGCGCTGGGCGATAAGTTCGAACGTACCAGAGAAGAGCATGATGCCGATGATGATGAGGATGACTCCCATGGCGATCTCGACATAGCGCATCGTCTTGTTATATTTTCGCAGGACGGTCGTCACCCAGCCAATGCCAAGGGCGGCCAGAAGGAATGGGATGGCAAGCCCGGCTGAGTAGAAGGAAAGAAGCGTGGCTCCCTGGGAGACACTCCCGCCGTTGATGGCAAGAGTCAGAATCGCGCCAAGAACGGGACCTACACATGGTGACCATCCCGCCGAAAAGAAGATCCCCATCAATGCAGACGAAAAATACCCAAGTTTTGGATCAGGCGCTTTTTGAACCCGAGTATCATAGGCAAGGAAGGGGATGTGAAAGACGCCGATCATGTGCAGACCGAAGATAACGACGACGATCCCGCCGATCTTTGCCAGCCAGTAACGCAGGTCATAGAGCAACCCGCCTGCAAAAGATGCAGCGACGCCCAATAGCACGAACACAACACTGAACCCCAACACAAAGGCAAGCCCGTGAGAGAAGGTCAGCCAGCGGTTGGGCTTTTCGCCGGGCACGCCGCTGCCGGCTGCGATCCCGCCGAGGTAGCCAACATATGCAGGGACCAGTGAAAATACGCAGGGAGAAAGAAAAGAAGCAAGCCCGGCGAGCAAGGCAAGCCACACAGTGATCTGGGAAATATCCATTTTGATTTCTCTTTTACCGATTGAACCTAGAATTGGGTTTCACTCGAATTGACAATGGTGCCATGATCGGGCAATTCGCG
>CAZYLM010000114.1:0-6240 GCA_964648645.1 uncultured Anaerolinea sp. | reverse complement strand
CCTAGAATTGGGTTTCACTCGAATTGACAATGGTGCCATGATCGGGCAATTCGCGGCGCTCTTCGCCAACACCCAGCGATACGTAAGGCATGGTCCAACGGAAGATCCACTTGGCGTCTTCAGGGGTCACATTGACACAGCCATGCGAGCGCCGTTCCCCGAATGCGTTATGCCAGAATGCACCATGAATGGCGACTCCGCCCGAGGCGATAAAGGTGCACCACGGCACGGCGGGAGTGGAATATCCCGAACCTTCGTTTCCGGCAGTCATATTCTTCGAGATGATCTTCCAATACGTCATCAGGGTTCCAGCCGGGGTGGCGTAGGTGTCGACAACCTCGCCTGTAACAGGGTCGTAACGCTTGCCCGAAGAAATGCGGCAGAAGAATACCTCCCGCCCGCCTTCAAAGCAGGAAAGAGTTTGGTAATCCAGGTTGACCGAGACCGTTTTCTCATTCGGGTCGACGTCTGGACTGATGGTGGCCACATCAGCGTCAGTGAGGATCTTGAACCCCGCACCATCCCCCCAAAAGAATTCGCCATAATCGCCATAGCCATAACCGTGCCCGCTGGCACCCTCATTCCAACGATATTCGGGGAAGCCGTTATTGGTACGGATCTGGTCGATCCAGACCACCTGCCCATAATACAACCGCGGCGGGAAGTTATAGGTTATGTGGTCCTGCAGCCAGGGTGAGGCAACGACCCCTTCGTGGGTAATATCAATATAGGGGACGGTAACTTCCGCCCAAAAGCCCTGCCCATTTGGCAATTCAGTCACAGGGGTGTTTGGCAGGTTCTTCGTCGGCTGGACGACTGAGCCGTAGACATACCCCTGTGGGGTTTCAACGTAGCGCTGGTTGGTCAAGCCGCCGATGACATTGCCTATTACTTCGCGGTTCCATTCCACGAGAGAATCCGCGCCAAGCTTGCCAATGGATGTATTCTGATTTGGGTCGTTGGTGGGCTTGTTACGAATGTCCACATCCGGGTCGGTCACCCGCCCGATGATGGCGCTGCCGGGAAATTGCGGCAATCGCCTGGGCTGGCTGAAGATTTCCCAACGGTAATCGACATCATATGGCGAAACACGGTTGAACGCCATTGCGCCCAGACCCAGACCTGCAAGTTTTATAAAATCACGCCGAGAGAGAAAACTTCTCATTTTTCACCTAATATCAAAGTAGGTCACACTACGTACCCATTCATGGGTATGCAACGTGACAGTCACGCCCAAAGCGTAACCTAGAATATGAATAAGCATAACTGCAAATAAAACCATCGTCAACAGCGCGGTGAGAGCAGGATTAATCCGCAAGATATGCTTCCAATGCACGCAGGCAGTTCGCGCTCAACTTATGCCCGACCTCATCTTCACAATAGATAATGGATGCCCCGGCCTGCTCCATCAATTCCATTGAAGCGCGGGCGCGGTCGATGGTCACAAGCTCATCCAACGTGCCATGAGCAACAAAAATCCGCTTCCCCTGCAAAGCACGTTTCTCCACGTATGCTTCCAAGCCCGAAGGGACAAACCCCGCGAGCACACCCATCTTGCGGATTCGCTCGGGAAAGAGCATGCCCACTACATTGACCATTGCCGCACCCTGACTGAAGCCGATCACGTCGAACTGACCCGCTTCAACCCCAACCGAAACGGAATACTCGTCCACCAGTTGGATCAACGCTTCAGCGGAGGGTAAAAGCATCTCGAGGCTGGGGCGACCAAAGGTAACAGGTTGATGCGGACGCCAGGAGAATCCCTGCGGGTCGGCGGCGTGAGGTGCGCGTGGGGCGATGATCCAATACTTCTCGTCAGAAAAATTCCGGGCGAATACCCACATCGAGTTTTCATCACCCGTCCACCCGTGGAGCATTACCAGCAAGCGCGGGCGTTCAGACACAGCCGGACGGATACGCGTCGTCCAGCCGTTGAATTCAATCGTTTCTGTTTTCGTCTGGGTTTGCACGTTTTACGATCCAGTCCATTCCATATAATGAGATGAAGATCAATCCGATTGGAACAAAGGCAGCCAGAATACACAGAAAACCAGTAACCGCTGCGCCGAACCCATAAATCAACCAGATCAGCCCAAGACCCGCGATAAAAAGCAGGAGGATCGCGCCCACCACGAGGCGGGCATTTGTATCGCGTTTGTATTTTCTCAAATCACGGCTCATGTTAGTTGCTTCCAAATACGCGGCGATTGATGCGGGCGAGCCAGGCGGTCTTTCGCTTAAGATCGGGGAGAACGTCCTCCAATGCTGCTTCGCCCAACCTGGCTACCTCTTCGATGCTTACATTATCGAGCAGATTAATATGATGCACATCCGGGCGGATGATGATCTCCGGTTTATCCACTTGCAGTCGCAAATGAGCTACGTAGCGGCTAGAAACATCCACCGAGCGCAAAAAGATATCCAACGATTGCGCGAGAGAAATGCGCGAGATTCGATCCGCGAGTGCCTTCGGGACGATACTAGGCACAGGAAGGCTGTAAGGGTTCAAAGGCTTATCGATCGGGTCATTGAGTACAACAGCCACAACCGGCAGGCTCGGAGAAAGCGCCCGCGCCAGCGAAACCGGAACCGGATTCAGCACACCACCGTCGACAAGATTCATCTCACGGATGCGCTGTACAGGAAAAATGCCCGGCAATGCGATCGTGGCTAACACAGCATCCTTCAAACTTCCATCATCAAGGATAACCTCGGTCCCGCTGTCAATATCCACAGCTGTCAATGCACAGGGAATACGGGTATCCGCAAACGTTTTCCCGCCAATGACGCGCTCCAATAATTGCCGCGCACCCGATAACCCGAGCAGGGATGGTCCATCTTCCAAGTCACGCCCATACAGGGATTTCTGGTCCGTGGCTTCGAAGATGGCTTGTATTTCCTTCGGGGAATACCCCAAAGCGTAAAACGCAGCCACAATGCCGCCGAAGCTTGTACCCGTAATGGAGCGGATCTTGTATCCCTCGTGTTCAAGACGTCGAAGCACGCCAAGGTGCGCATTGCCCTTCGCGCCGCCGCCGCCTAATGCCAATGAAATTTCCATTTCTTCCTTACTTTCTTGACCTATATCGTGACGCAGTCTAGATTCGGTATTTTACCCAGATAAGCTGGCTTTCCAGCGCAGGGAAAACGGGCATATTCTAGCATGCCTCAAACCGGGTTGGACAATAAAAGAGTTGATTGCAGTGCCGAGAATAAACTCGAAATTGTCCATACCCCGGAAATTCGCCCTGTCCCTACATTAAACGCCTAAATGCATACAGGTCCGGGTATAAAATATACGCATGACAAAACGGAACGTCTCCCTATTTGAGTTGCATTTGATCTTGTTTTTTCTACCCATCATGGCGTCTGCATGTATTTCCGTACCGACAGCCGAATCGACGCAAACGCCCACAGCGCCTTACCGTATCGCGCCCGACGAAAACCCCTATGAGCCAGACCTTCAAGACGCAGGCCGGCAGGTTGCGGCGGTAACTGTCACATCCGTCCTCCTCGCTGAAAAATACGAATACACTCCTCCACGCTCAGCAATCGTTATTACCGGGTATATGCCAAGCGTTTGCAACGAGCTGCGCATTGAAATCAGCCCGCCGGATGAACTATTCAGGGTATTCATCGAAGTCTACAGTCTGATCAACCCGGATATCCAATGCGATAATGTCTTTCAACAATTCGAAGCAGAGATCCTATTGGGGATCTACTCTCCAGGCAGATATACGGTTTGGGTGAATGATGCTCTCGCCGGAGATTTTGTCTCCTACTGAGGAACATTCCTGCCTGAATTTCGTCTTTCAAGCAAGGAGCTACCATGAAGCGATTTTCTTTCATTAATTTACTTGTCATTCTCGTCCTATCAGGATGCGCGCCTTCGCCCAATGCACCTATCTCCAACGAACCAGCCACGGAGCCGGCCCAAAGCGATTACATCCCCAATCCTGGCGACGCCTCTCTTCTCCGGGGAGATGTCTATCTGGATTCTTCGGATTTGCTCACACTCGAAAGCTTTCCCGTGCAGTTCATACTGAACTTAAAAGGTAATGTGCCTACACCTTGTCACCAGTTACGCATTGCCGTCAGCCCGCCAGATACATCGAACAAGGTGATTGTCGATGTTTATTCCGTTGCAAACCCGGATGACGTCTGCGCCCAAGTTCTGGAACCCTTTGATGTCAACTTTTCTCTTGGCAGTTATGCTGAAGGGAAATATAGTTTGTGGGTCAATGGTGAAATGGTCGCCGAATTTCAGCCATAACCCGAAACTGCCCGATGGTGGAGCAGGAGTATCCCCCTACCCCTGCTTGCTCACTTCACCAAACCGGGCGTTGACCAAACGAGCCAGGTCCTTCACCCCGATCTGAATATCCAAGCCCCTCTGCCCGCCCGATATGTAAATTTCTTCGAAAGCTTGCGCCGACGAATCGATCACTACCTGAAACCCTTTATTGATAAGTGCCAGAGGCGAGATTCCGCCTGCCAGTAAGCCGGTCATTTGTTCAGCTTCCCGCTCAGTGGGAAGCTGCATCTTCTTCTCTCCTAAAAACGAGGCAAGCATCTTTAAATCCACCACTCGCGGCCCGGGGATGACCGCCAGCACTGACTTCCCCTTCTCACGTTTCGTAACGATTGTCTTAAAGACCCGATCCTCGGGAACATTCATAAAGCGCGCCGCTTCCACTGCCCCCAATTTTTCAGGGGGCAATTCGTGAACAACGTACTTCACTTTTTGCGAGTCTAAAAACCTTGTCACATTGTTTGTAATGGCCATTTCTGCGAATTCCTTTAGAATATTATAAACAGGGAATTTATTTTTATGTCCAGTACTTGTGCATTCACTTAATCCACAGGGAGGTTGACATGCCCAACAGTGAACAGGAGCGATTCAAAAGACTGCGCGACCGGCATTCACCGCTCACTTTTTGGTTTGGGGTTGACGCGATCATCCTGATGATTGTTTTTGGTCTCATTTTGGGAAATACGTTCGACCTCCGTAAGTTGAACTTCAATCCGCCTTCCACGTAGTAAAATCAAGAGGATGAAATCAGCAGTAGCCGAAATTCCTCTTGAAAAACTAATGGAGCAGCTTCCTGAGCGCTACACTCCTGCCGACCGGGAACTGGTAATCCGTGCCTATACCGTCGCTGAAGAAGCGCACAGGGAGCAAAAACGCCATTCCGGTGAACCCTACATCAATCATTGCATCGCGGTCGCAAACATTCTTTCCGAGCTGAAGGTTCCGGCAGAGGTGGTCGCCGCCGGGCTGCTTCACGACACGGTCGAAGACACCTCGGTCACCCTGGCGGAGATCCGCAGTGAGTTCGGGGATACGGTCCGCTTGCTTGTAGACGGGGTGACAAAACTAACCCACCTCCCGCGTGTGTCGCGTGGAGATCAGCACGCAGAAACAAATGATAACGAAAAAGAAGACCTCCAGATCAAGCCCGCTCTCCTGGGGCGCAAGGAGGATATGGTCCCAGAGACATTGCGTAAGACATTCCTAGCCATGGGTGAGGATGTGCGTGTGGTGCTTATCAAACTGGCCGACCGTCTGCACAATATGCGCACGCTCGGCTATATGCCCGAACACAAACGCATGCGCATCGCCCAAGAGACCCTTGATATCTTTGCACCCCTGGCAAACCGTTTGGGTATCTGGCAGCTGAAATGGGAATTGGAAGACTTGAGTTTTCGATACGTCCAACCAGAAAAATACAAGGAGATTGCGGGGGTATTGGCAGAACGACGCCCCGACAGGGAACGGCAACTCGAAGAAATCAAGTCCAACTTGATTCGCCTGTTGGAAAAGAATCACATCAAAGCCGAGATCAGCGGAAGGCCGAAACATATCTACTCGATTTTCAAAAAGATGCAGAAGAAAGATAAATCCTTCAATCTGCTGTACGATGTCCGTGCCGTACGGCTGATCGTACCGGATGTACCCTCCTGCTACGCGGCACTGGGGGTGATCCACACCTCGTGGAGGCCGGTCCCAGGCGAGTTCGATGACTATATCGCCGCGCCGAAAGACAACCATTACCAATCTCTGCACACAGCGGTAATGTACGACGACAAACGCCCGCTTGAGATACAGATCCGTACGCAGGAAATGCACATGAACGCAGAGTACGGAATCGCAGCCCACTGGCGATACAAGGAAGGCGGCAAACACGACAAGCAGTTCGAGGAGCGCATCAAGGATCTGCGCAAGATGATGGAATGGGG
>CAZYLM010000113.1:0-8680 GCA_964648645.1 uncultured Anaerolinea sp. | reverse complement strand
GGTAAAATGAGAACATTACACGTATTGCATAAAAAAACGCGAACCGCAGGTTTATGATTGCGTTTCGCGTCTGCACATCTATTCTTCGCCGCGCTCGTCTTTCGGTTTTTTCGGCTTCGGCGGCTCAATGATTTTCTGTTTACCCAGCGCAATATCCAAGACATCATCCATGTGTTTGACCGGAATGATCTTCATTTCAGACTTTGCCGTCTTGGGCAGTTCCACCAGGTCTTTCATGTTCTTCTCCGGGAGAATGACCGTCTTCAACCCGGCGCGATGTGCAGCGAGGACTTTCTCGCGCACGCCTCCGATGGGCAGGACTCTTCCACGTAAAGTGATTTCACCAGTCATGCCGACATGTTTGAGGATGGGGCGACCCGTTAAAGCCGAAATAATGGCTGAAGCCATGGTAATTCCTGCCGAAGGTCCATCTTTCGGGATCCCCCCTTCAGGCATGTGAATGTGAATATCGAATCTTTCAAAGACTTCCATTTCGATCTTAAGTGACGCCGCACGCGATTTGATGTAAGTTATCGCCGCCTGCGCGGATTCCTGCATCACCTCGCCCATTTGACCAGTCATCTGCAAGCCGCCCTTGCCTTCGATGATGGCGACTTCCACTGGCATGATCTCGCCGCCGGTTTCTGTCCATGCCAGGCTTGTGGCAACTCCCACTTCGTCGGTCCGCTCGGCTTCGGAGGGGAAGAACTGCTGGGGTCCGAGTAATTTGTCGATCCCATCCGCTGCAATGACAGTGGGGAATTTTTTTCCTTCCGCCTTCATGCGAGCCACTTTCCGGCACACGCGGCTGACTTCGCGTTCCAAGCTGCGTACTCCAGCTTCATACGTGTATTCACGGATGATGCGTTGGACCGCGCCGGTTTCAAAACTCAAACCAAGATCTTCAATTCCCGTCTCTTCGATCTGACGCGGAATGAGATAACGGTTGGCGATCTCGACCTTCTCTTCTTCGATGTAACCGGGGAATTCAATCAACTCCATGCGGTCAAGCAGAGGTGAGGGAATGTTACCCAAATGGTTAGCGGTGGTGATGAACATGACCTTCGAAAGGTCGAAAGGCAGTTCGAGGTAATGATCGCTGAACGAATGATTCTGCTCGGGGTCGAGCACTTCAAGCATCGCTGAAGCCGGGTCACCGCGGAAATCGGAATATAGTTTATCGATCTCATCCAGCATGAATAGAGGATTCGACGTCCCTGCCCGCTTCATGGTTTGGATGATGCGCCCCGGTAACGCGCCAATATAAGTGCGCCTGTGACCGCGGATTTCGGCCTCATCCCGTACCCCGCCCAAAGAGACACGCACGAATTTGCGACCAAGCGCATCGGCAATTGAACGTCCCAGCGAAGTTTTACCCACCCCAGGCGGTCCCACAAAACACAAAATCGGTTGGCGCTCCTTTTTCGGCTTAAGTGAACGAACAGCGATGTATTCAAGGATGCGTTCCTTGGCTTTCTTCAAGCCGTAATGATCGCGCTCCAAAATCTTGGCGGCATTCTTCACATCGAGGTTATCCGCTGTGGGATTGTTCCAGGGCAGGTCGAGGATCCAATCGATGTATGCACGGATGATCCCGACCTCGGGAGCCATGGGTGGCATCTGATTGAGACGTTCAACTTCCTTCAAAGCCACCTTGCGCGCTTCATCGGGTAAGACCGCCGACTCTACACGTTTCTTTAAATCCACTGCATCGCGTGTAAAGATATCGCCTTCGCCCAACTCAGTTTGGATCTGCTTCATCTGCTCGCGCAGGTAGAACTCACGCTGGCTTTTATCCACTTCATTTTGGACGCGTGTGTGAATCTCATCCTCGAGTTCGAGCACATCCACTTCAGCGGCGAGTAAATTATTCAACTGCCCAAGCCGCGCCTTGGGGTCGAGGATCATCAACAGGCGCAGTTTTGCTTCATAGGTCAGACCCAGTGAGGTGGAGATCATGTCTGCCAGCCACCCCGGTTCGGATATGTTCAATGCGAAGACATGTGCCTCTTCCGGAATGGAACGATCCAACTGAATGCAGCGGTCGAACTGGTTCAACACCGAGCGCATCAGCGCCTGGGTCTGTCTGTCCGCTGTCGGCGACTCATGGATGATCCGTGCGCGAACTTTTATATATGGCTTGATGCGGACAAATTCCACGATCTCCACACGACGGCGTCCCTGCACCAGAGCCGAGTGCGAGCCGTCCGGCATGTCGAGCAGACGCCCCACCGCCAACTCCACACCTATCGGCAAAAAATCCTCAGGGCCGGGTTCTTCGACATCCGGGTCGCGCTGCGTCAGCCCGATCACAGTTTGTTCTTTGGTATGAGCCTCTTCCAATGCCAGTAGCGAAGCTTCACGTCCGATAAACAATGGCGAAACCATGCGTGGAAATATGACCATATCACGCAAAGGTAATACTGCCGCTTCGATCAAACCGTCGGCCTTGGCATCCATGTTCGGTATGCGATACAACTCCTCTGTACGCTGCGAGAGGGTCAGATCAAATTCTTCTTCATTCCAATTCGTTTGATTCATTCAACGATTTCCATTCTTTCATCACTTCCGCGGTTACGAACATCGAACCGGCAGATAGCACTATGCTACCATCTTTCGCGGCTAATTCCAACGCACGATGCAATGCATCCCTGACGGGAAACGCCGCCTCCCACTTCACCCCAGCCTGCTCGGCCAGGCCCGCTATATGATCCACACTGAGAGCGCGTGGATGGTCTGCCCGCGTGATGACGATTTTTTGTATCTTCGATTTCATTTCCGCAAACATACCGGGGATGTTTTTGTCTTCAGAAGCTCCGAAAATAAGATAAACCTTTTTCCCTGGGAAATATTCCTCCAATGTCTCACGCAGCTTCTCGAACGAATCCTGGTTATGGGCGGAATCAAAGATAACGATCGGCTCAAGTCGCACCACCTCGAAACGGGCGCGCCATTGTACTTGAGAAAACCCAGTTTGGATCTGCTCATCCTTTAATTGAATCCCACTCACCTTCAAGGCAGTATAAGCGGTGGCGGCATTTTCAATCTGGTGTAGCCCAAGCAAAGGAATTTGAAGTTTGACCTCAGGACGCTGATCGCGAATCTGTTTCTTTCGCGCGTTTTTTACAATCAAGGTTTGCCCTTGCAACGAAGACTGAGTCCTTTCAAATGTCACATCCCTGCCCACAAGAATCAGTTCAGAGTCCTTTTCTTTGGCTATGCGCATCAAGACAGAGAGGGCCTCATCTTTTTGAGGAGCAGAAACCACGGGTGCGCCCAATTTGATGATTCCTGCTTTCTCTCCTGCGATAAGAGCAAGGGTGCTACCCAACACCGTCATATGATCATAAGAAAGCGACGTAATGACCGAGACTTTCGGCAGCACAACGTTGGTCGCGTCCAGCCGCCCGCCAAGCCCCACTTCAAAGACAGCGGCATTCACCCCATTTTTTTCAAACGCCATGAATGCCAATGCCGTCGTGATCTCGAATGTGGTTAACATTTCAATCTTCGCCACATGCGGTTTGATCTCATCCACAAGCTCAGACAACTGTTCATGCGAAATAGGTTGACCATTGATACGAATCCGTTCAGTGTAATCCAATAGGTGTGGGGATGTATATAACCCTGCCTTGTAGCCAGATGAGGTCAACGCCGATGCGCATAATGCCGAAACCGACCCTTTTCCCTTTGTACCCGCCACATGAATGATCGGATATTTTTTCTGTGGGTTCCCCAGCGACTCCATCAACGCATACATGCGGCCGAGGTTGAAGTCCGCTTTGGCAAGCTCGGAAGAATGTTTCAGGCTGTAATCTACAAACGAATAAAGGTAATCGAGGGCTAGGTTGTAACGTGTTTCATTGTCCATGGGGGGATTGTAAGACGTAATTTGCGATTCGTAAATTCAGAAAAATCCTATAAGGCCACAGATTTTCCAGCACGAAAAATTTCAGCTTCAGCTATATAATGGTCACATTGAGCAATCCGTTTTATTTTCAATAGCCCAAAACTTTCTATTAAATTAAAGTATGCCTAACAATCTTCTTTCACTAAAAAGTATTCCAGAACAATTCATTCCACGTATCGCCGAAATCCATATGGGAGACGCAGGGTTGCTTTCAAAATTGGGCTTTCCCTTCGTTTTGCGTTATTTCGAGAATGCGATCAAGGACGAAAAGGCTTTTGGCTTTTACGCCCAGGAGGCTGAAACCGGCGAGATCATGGGTTTCAGCCTCGCCTCGCCTGAACCATCATCATTGACATCGAAACTCACAGAAGACAAGGCATGGTTTCTAAAAAACCTCCTCAGAGTCATCTTTACCCGCCCGCTTGCTTTTCTTCAAATGCTCATCTCGAGCATCACCATTCGCGGACAGATGTACGAACCAAACACGATCGAATGCGTCTACTTTACAGTTGACCCGAAATATCGCGGACAAGGGTTGGGGCGCGCTTTGCAAAAATCTCTCATGGACGAGGGACGCAAACGGGGGTATAAAAAAATCTACGCCAGCGTGGAAACCTGGAACATCGCCAGCCTGAAAGCCACACAGGCGAACGGATTTAGAATTATTAAAACCTTCCGCGAAGGTATTTACAGCAGACATCGATTGGAAAGAGAGTTATAAAGAAGACAAATGACGACCCACCGCGAACGCATCCAAGCCTGCCTAAAAGGCGGGCAAACTGACCGAACGCCGATCGCATTCTGGAGGCATTTCCCCAACGAAGACCAGGATCCCGAATCCCTCGCAGCGGCAACGATCAAATTCCAACAGACTTATGACTTCGATATTGTCAAAGTGACACCCGCTTCATCCTTTGCTGTTAAAGATTGGGGTGTGGAGGATGAGTGGAGAAATAACCCGGAAGGTTCACGTGAATATACAAATAGGGTCATAAACGACCCGAAAGATTGGGAGTCACTCAAACCGTTGGACCCTTCTGCGCCGCACCTCGCCTCCCAATTAAAATGCCTTCGCCTGGTTCGTGAAGGGGTGGGAAAAGACACACCAGTCATACAAACCATTTTCAACCCGATGTCTCAAGCGAAAAATCTGGCGGGGAACGGTCGCCTGCTTGAACACCTCAAAAAATATCCAGATGCCGTGCTAAAAGGTTTGGATACCATCACGAAGTCCACGGTGAAATTCATAGAAGCAGTGCACGATGCCGGTGCGGACGGAATCTTCTATGCCGTTCAGCATGCGCAGGGAAGTCAGGTAGAACTGGACGAATACAAATTCTTGATCCTGCCGACCGATCATGAGGCACTCCAACCCGCAGAGGGTTTTTGGTGTAACATGCTCCACCTGCACGGGAAGGATGTATATTTCTCTCTGCTGCGATTAATGAACTTTCAGATCGTCAACTGGCACGACCGCGAGACATACCCACCCCTTGCAGAAGCGCAGAGCATGTACCGTGGTGTGGTCTGTGGAGGCGTCAGACAGGAAACACTTTACTCGGGCAAACAGGCCCAGATCCAGGAAGAGGCGCGGGATGCGTTGGATCAAACCAAGGGAAAAAGATTCATCCTTGGCACAGGCTGCGTTGTCTATTATGAATCCCCGCATGAAAACATTATGGCGGCACGAAAGAGCGTGGAATGAGCCTGCGAGTCATTTCAGGGGTTGCAAAAGGGAGAAAATTGAAATCAGTACATGGGGGTACGACCAGACCAGTAATGGATCGGGTCAAGGAGGCGTTGTTCAACATTCTCGCCGGGGATGTTGTCGACTCGAGCTGGTGGGACCTGTTCGCCGGCACTGGTGCGATAGGAATCGAAGCCTTAAGCCGCGGCGCTTCGTTCGCGAGATTTACCGACCTAAATCGCGCGCCCATCGACACCATCAAAGAAAATGTTGACCATTGCAAATTCAGTGCCCAAACTGAGGTCCAACGCGGAGACGCCTTCACCATGCTAGCAGGCAGGGCGGACAGACAGTTTGAATATATCTATATCGCACCGCCTCAATACAAAGATATGTGGGCTGAAGCGCTAAAACTGATCGACGACCACATGGATTGGCTTAGCAGCGACGGGACCGCCATCGTCCAAATCGACCCGTCGGAATATAAAGATATCGAGCTGAGGAATTTAACCGTTGGGGAGGAACGGAAGTACGGTAATACCCTCCTGGTCTTCTACGATCGGATTTGACTTACTTCACCCGGGTGGCGGGCAGGAACAGCAGGAATGAGCATCCCGGTAATTTTTCTTCATTATGTCCGGCGCTTTCCACCCAGCACTTCCCACCATGGATCTTTGCCACACCGCGGACGATCGCCAAGCCCAAACCTGGACCACCGCCCTTGAAGTTCGTTGTCCCGGATGAGTGGATGATGGCTTCGCCCGTCTGATAGAATTTTTCGAAGACAAGTTCGTGGTGTTCCGGGTCCAGTCCGATTCCAGTATCGCGAACCTCAACCAACGCCCCATCAACCTTGTCGTCCAACCTCATCCTCCGTGCAAACACGGTGACCTTGCCGCCATCCGGGGTGTATTTGATGGCATTCACAATCAAGTGATACAACGCCTTATGGATCAGAGCCGGGTCGCCGTGTGGGAGCGGTGTATCCGCTTCATAAATGTAGGTCAATTCGATGTCGCGCTCGGATGCGGATTTACCCAACTGGCTCAATACTTCAAGAATGGTCTGTTTCACCAGGACTGGCGCAAGTCTTAGGGTTTGAGGCTCTCCTTCCATCCGGGTCATGTCCAGCATGGTATTGACCACGGAGTGTATCCGCTGGGCACCGCTAAGTATCCCCTCCGCCGCCAATGCCAGGTTCGGGTGATGTTTTACATCCGGCGAAGAATTCAATAGGTCGGCATATCCCTTGAGGATCGTAACGGGGGTGCGCAACTCGTGCGCAGCCACTTCGATGAAGTCAGTCTTATTACGATCCAATTGCCGCAAAACTTTGTTCGCCTTCTGAAGGTCCGCGATCATGCGTTGGTCATTCTCACGCATCCTATCCAGGGTGATGCGGATGAGATCCATCGCCATGCGCGGACTGCGAGAAAGCATGGTCTCAAAATCGCCCTTGTCCATTTCGAGAACGGTACAGTCACTCGTAGCGCGGACAGTGGCTGCCCGCGGGGCATTTTGGATCAATGCCATCTCTCCGATCAAGTCGCCAGCACGGGCTGTACGCAAAACCCTTTCCCCTTCCTCATCCCCCATCGACTTGCTGATCACTGCGCTCCCCTCGGCAATGATGTAAAAAACTTCTTCGTATGCACCCTCCTGGCATAATACATATCCGGGAGGATAGGTGCGCAACTCTGTCAACGAAGCCATCTCTTCCAACTCGCTCTCATCAAGCTTGTTAAAGGCGAGCCGCAACAGGGAGACCCGGTCGAATTGCTTTACTGCATCCATGGGGGTCAGTATAACCATGCCCCGAAGCCCGAAAAATTGCTTTTGAATGATAATTTCCAGCATAGGTGCCGTTGTCGATTCCTCCTGTTCCGCCTATTCCAACCACGTCAGGTATAATTCCACCCATGCAAACAGATATCAAGAACATTATCGGTGTTCGTTTTGGCAAGATCGGCAAAGTCTACCATTTCGATTCCTCATCCCTGCCAGATCTCCAGCCCGGGGAGTTCGTGATCGTGGATACCTCCCGGGGAAAACATCTCGGCGAAGTCGTGCAAATGATGGACGAAGCGCCTCCTAAACCCGAGGGTGGATGGAAATCTGTCGAGCGCCGCGCCACCCCGCGCGACCTCCTGCTCCAGCAATCCTGGCGGAACAAACAAACCGAAGCCATGATCAATTGCCGGGCACGCGCCTCAGAGATTGGACTGCTCGACACGATCAAGATCGTCGCTGCCGAATACAACTACGACGGGACTCGCCTCGCCTTTCTGTTCAGCACCGAACTGGAGGAGAAGGTCGACCTAAAATCGCTGCGCAAGGACATGTCTGAAAAATACCCAAACACGCATATCGAAATGCGCCAGATCGGCCCCCGCGATGTGGCGAAACTGATTGGCGGTATGGGTGCCTGCGGGATCGAAACCCGTTGCTGTTCCAAATTCCTGACGGAGTTCTCGCCCATATCCATCAAGATGGCAAAAGAGCAAGGCATCTCCCTCACCCCTGATGAGATCACAGGCATGTGTGGGCGTTTACGCTGCTGCCTCATTTACGAATACGAGCAATACGTCGAAGCCCGTAAGACTCTGCCAAAACGTAACAAACGTGTTATCACTCCAAAAGGTGAAGGCAAGGTCATCGACGTCCTTCCGATGAGCGACAAGGTCACCGTATTGATCGAGGTCGAAGGCGAACGCCCGCAACACCTCACCTTCCTGCGCGAAGAAGTCCAGCCATGGGATGAACTTGAAGCGCTTCGTCGAAAATCCGAAGCACCCTGTGACCGCCACGAAGGAGGCGGCTGCAACTGCGGCAAGGCAAAGGCAAAAAAGAATTGATCATTCCGCAGCGCAAACTAAGATTTATCCTCAACGACGCATAATCCTTTATAAAATGACCGACCCCACCTGGAACGAACCGAAAAAGATCCTTGTCATCCTGGCTCACCCTGATGATCCGGAATTTTTTTGCGGCGGCACACTTGCCAAATGGGCACGCGAAGGGCACAGCATACAATACCTTTTGCTGACCTGCGGGGATAAGGGATTCAACCCTACAACACACCC
>CAZYLM010000112.1:0-8692 GCA_964648645.1 uncultured Anaerolinea sp. | reverse complement strand
CCACTCCTGCCCTGAGTGCCGTCGAAGGGTTCCACCTTCCAGACAACATGGCTGCCCGCATACGCCGCCAGCAAAACTGTTTTTACTTGCTCCGCTATTTCCGCAGAGTCGATGCCAAGGATCAATGTATCCACATCCGGGGGCGTGGGAGGATAATGCCTCTGCAGGAATTCGCTTCCCTCGAGCAGGGTCAACTTCGAGAGCGGGGTGATCCGCAAGGTCTCAAAGACTGAACTAAGTTGAGTCAGGTCCATTCGAAATCCTTTCCAGTTAAATGCGTAATCCGTAATTCGTAACTCGTAAATGATTACGGATTACGCATTACGGATTATCAATGGGATAAACCCAAAAAATATTAACGCTTGGTGTAGGTCGGCGCCTTGCGGGCTTTCTTGAGACCCGGCTTCTTGCGTTCTTTGACGCGGGCGTCGCGGGTCAACAGACCTTTCTTGCGCAGGGCGGCGGTCCAGTCCGCGTTCATACCCTGCAGGGCGCGAGCCACGCCGAGGCGCACAGCTTCGGTCTGGCCAGCCACGCCGCCGCCGTTTACCACGGCGGTCACATCGTACTTGGCAGATGCCTCACCCACCGCGCTGAAAGGACGCATGATGTCCTGCACGTCGCCGTAGCGCGAGAAGAACACATTGCCTTCCTTGTCGTTCACGATGAATTTGCCGCTGCCAGCAACAACGCGCACGCGGGCGGTGCTTTCCTTGCGGCGTCCGATACCTTCAAAATACTGAGCCATGTTTCTTCCTACCTTTTATTCCAAAGCCTTGAGCTTCTGAGCGTTATGGGGGTGTTCCGCGCCGCCGTAGACCTTCAGACGCTTGAGCACGGCGCGTCCCATGCGGTTATGAGGGAGCATGCCCCAGACCGCATCGCGCAGGGCGCGGTCGGGATATTGGGCAAGCTGGTCGCGCAGGGATATGCTCTTCAACCCGCCGGGATAACCCGAGTGATTGCGATACAACTTGGTCACAAGGCGCGAATTCGTCTTGGTGCCGGTCACGGTCACATTTTGGGCGTTGACCACCACCACATAATCACCCATCTCCACGCCGGGCGTGAATGATGGTTTGTGCTTTCCAAGCAGAATGTGCGCAATGCGCGCGGCGAGGCGCCCGAGGTTCTTGCCTTGTGCGTCAACCAAAACCCAGTCGCGCTGAATCTCAGCAGCTTTCGGATAGTACGTCTTCTGTTGCACTTTCGTCTCTCCGTTTCTTTATTTTCTTCTCAATGATCCATACTCTACGTTCGTCAATGTCAGTCCGTTCGCAGGAGCCAGCCCGGCGGGTAACTTTCCCTGCCCTTTGAGGGCAAGTTGGATTTCCCTTACCGAACATTTTCCGAGCGAGGCGGCGACCTGAACAAAAACAAGCCTTCTTACCATTCGATACAGGAACGCATCCGCCCGGACTTCGTATTGCCACTCGCCATCCGGCTTCTTTCTCCACTCGGATCTTGTCACCGTCCGCGCCGTCGTCCCCTCTTCAGAGGTCGGCGAGCCGAAGGCACCAAAATCATGTGTCCCAAGGAAGATCTCCGCTGTACGGCCCAAGCTTTCATCGTTCACTTCGGATTGCATTCGCCAGGCGAATTTTTCGCGCAGCGGGTCGCGGACCGGGTCGTGGAACAACCGATAACGGTATGTCCGCGATAGCGCGTCGAAGCGTGGGTGAAAATCTGCACCTGCAACATTCGCTTTTCTCACGGCAAGGTCGGAAGGGAGCCTGGCATTGAGTGCCAGCAGTAATTTCCCTGCCGGGTGCGCCCAATCATCGAAATCGAACGCCGCCACCTGCCCAGTTGCGTGAACGCCGGTGTCTGTCCTCCCCGCAAGGAGAACGGATTTTCCCGTCCAACCGAGCTTGTGAAGGGCTTTTTCCAACTCGCCCTGCACGGTTCGGACTTTCGCCTGCCGCTGACTTCCGGCAAACCCGGAACCGTCGTAGGCTAGGATCACTTGGTAACGTGCCATGATAAGAGAGTAGAGATTAGCTATTGGAGACTAGCCTCTATTCTCCAATCTCTATTCCTCTACTAATTCCAACACCACCATCTCAGCGGCATCGCCGAGTCGGGGGCCGAGTTTGGTCACACGGGTATATCCGCCGTTGCGCGAGGCAAAGCGCGGGGCGATCTCGTCGAACAGGCGTTTGATGACCTGGTCGTCGCCAAGCTTGGACACGGCGAGACGGCGGGCATGGACTTTCTGCTCGGCGCTTGAATCCGCGCTGCTCTTGGCGAGTGTGATCAGACGCTCGGCATCACCGCGGATGGCGGCGGCTTTCGCCTTGGTGGTCTGGATGCGCTCGTGCGTAAAGAACTGTTTGATCAGGTTGCGGCGCAGAGCGATTCGGGCGCTCTTTGTGCGTCCCAGTTTGTAACCTGCTACTGAATGTCGCATTTCTTAATTCTCCGAAGGTTGGTCTTTCAAGAAGCCTTTTTCGCGCATCTTGTCGCGCAGTTCGTCGAGACTCTTCTCGCCGAAGTTGCGAATGGACATGACTGCTGACTCACCCTTTTCGAGGAGTTCCAGCACATCACCAACCGTGGTGATGCCGGTGCGCTTAAGGGAGTTGAACACACGCACCGATAGGTCAAGGGCTTCCACCGGCGTTTCCGCCAATTCACTGCTCAGGCGGCTTCCGGATGTTTCGCGCTCGAGCGTAACGGTCAGCATTTCCTCGTTCACACCGGCAATGTAGCGCAGGTGATCGATAAGGATGCGGGCAGAGTTGCTGAGGGCGCGTTCCGGGGAGATCGTACCGTCTGTCCAGATTTCCAAAATTAATTTATCGTAGTTCGTACTCTGACCGACACGGGCAGAGGCAACTTCCCAGTTGACGCGTTTGACGGGGCTGAAGATCGCATCCACCGGCAGTTCGCCGATGGGCATGTGCCCGGAACGCTCGTTGGAGGGCGAATAGCCGCGTCCACGTTCGACGACGAATTCGACGTCGAGCTTGGTCTTGGGGTTATCCACCGTGAAGAGATACGTATCGGGGTTGACGATCTCGATCTCTGCGGGTGTGATGATGTCTGCCGCTGTAACAGTTCCCTCGCCGCGGACTTCGAGGTGCATGCGGGCGCTGTCCACGCCATCCATTTTGATGCGAACCTGCTTGATCTGGAGCATCACTTGAATGACGTCTTCGCGCACACCCGGGACGTCGCTGAACTCATGCAGAACATCCGCAAAGCGCACCGAAGTGATCGCTGTGCCTTCCAGGGAGGAAAGCAGGACGCGCCGCAGGGCATTGCCGAGCGTAACGCCGTAGCCGCCTTCCAGCGGGCTGATGATAAATTTGCCGTAGTTTCGAGCCTCTGCTTCGCGCTCGATCTTGGGCATGACCATGTTGGCTATGATACCGGTCACGGTTCACCTTTCCCTTTAAATCAAGCCCCGGGTCGCGGACCCATTTACAGTCCGGACCCGAAGCGAACGGAGGACTAGCGTCGGGAATAGTATTCGACGATCAATTGTTCGTCGAGACTTCCGTCAATTTCGGCGCGTTCGGGCATTCGGGCAACTGAGCCGCTCATTGCTTTCAGGTCGCGGCTGAGCCAGGCAGGCGAGTTGCGCTTCTCTGCGAAGGCGTTCAATTCCTTAAAGTAGGAAAGCTTGCTGGAGCCTTCACGCACCGCCACCAAATCACCGTCGGAAAGTAGCATCGAAGGGACATCGGTCCGGCGGCCGTTCACCGTGAAGTGACCGTGGGTCACGAGCACGCGCGCCTGCGCGCGGCTGGACGCAAAGCCGAGGCGGAAGACCACATTATCGAGGCGGGACTCGAGGATTTGAAGCAGGTTCAAACCGGTGAGACCGCGGCGTGTGATCGCCGTATCGTAATAGCGGCGGAACTGGCGTTCGAGCACACCGTAAATACGGCGGGCTTTCTGCTTGGCACGCAACTGGCGGGCAAAGTCTGAGGCGCGGCCCGTGGAGCCGGGGTTGCCTCGGCCCGCTGTCTTGCCATGCTGACCGGGCGCAAAGCTGCGGCGCTCGAAGGCACATTTGGGTGTGAAACAGCGCTCGCCTTTGAGGTAGAGCTTTTCGCCCTCGCGGCGGCATAGTTTACATACAGGACTTAATGATTTAGCCATAAATAAGGAACCTCACTTACACGCGCCGTCGCTTTGGTGGGCGGCAACCATTGTGCGGAACAGGGGTCACATCCGCGATCAACAGGACTTTTAATCCCATCGCCTGCACGGCACGAATCGCATTTTCACGACCGGGTCCCGGACCCTTGACGTACAACTCAACTTCCTGAACACCCTGCTGTTGGGCAGACTTGATTGCCTGTTCAGCGGCAAGACGTGCGGCAAAGGGCGTGCTTTTGCGTGAGCCCTTAAAGCCAGCGGAACCGGCGGATCCCCAGGCAATGGTGTTGCCTTCGGTGTCGGTCACGGTCACAATGGTGTTATTGAAGGAAGCAAAGATATGCACCTGTCCGCGGGACAGGGAGCGTTTGCCTTTTTTTGCGCCTGAGGCGCGACGGGTGGAACGTACACTCTGAGCCATATTCTACAAAACCTTTCGGACGGGATTACTTCTTGGCACCACGTCGGCGACCGCGTCCTGCGACCGTCTTCTTGATACCCTTGCGGGTGCGCGCATTTGTCTTGGTGCGCTGGCCGTTGACGGGCAGGTTGCGGCGATGGCGCAGTCCGCGATAGGAACCGATCTCGATCAGCCGCTTGATGTTCATTTGAACTTCGCGGCGCAGATCGCCTTCCACCTTGTAGTGTTTGGCGATGTAATCGCGGATGGATGCGACTTCAGCTTCGGTCAGGTCTTTGATGCGCGTATCAGGATTGACTTTGGTATCCGTCAAAATCTTGCGGGCGCGCGTGGGACCGATTCCATAAAGGTAGGTCAGACCCACTTCCGTCCGTTTGTTGCGGGGAAGATCTACACCTTCAATTCTTGCCATGATTCACTACCCTTGTCTCTGTTTGTGTTTAGGATTTTCGCAAATGATGTAAACAATGCCCTTGCGCCGGACAATACGGCACTTGGCACAGCGTTTGCGAATGGATGGCGATACTTTCATGAAAATTCTCCTTGCATTTTGCCGTTTTCGGCACAGCCAAAGTTCTGATTATACTGGTCGTTCAACAATTCGTCCATATTTTCACGGGTTTCCGGTGGGTCATAAGACAGTCAGGATTTGAGGTTCTCCTTCGGTAACGGCAATCGTGTGTTCAAAATGCGCCGTCAACGACCCGTCTGCGGAAACTACCGTCCACTGATCCGGTAGGACGCGGGTTTCGTGCGTCCCAATCAACACCATGGGCTCAAGGGCAATGGTCATCCCCGGTTTAAAGAGGAGACCGGTTCCCGCTACGCCGTAATTTGGCACCTGCGGACCCTCATGCATATCTCTGCCGACACCGTGCCCGGTGTACTCTCGGGTGACATGCATCCCATGGCTTTCAACGTACTTTTGTATCGCCGCCGAGACATCACCGGTACGTCTGCCTTTGCGCATCTGTTTGATGCCCACATACAGTGCCGCTTCAGTGACTTCGAGCAGACGTTTCGCCTCCTCTGAGATCTGCCCCACCCCGGCGGTAAATGCCGAGTCGGCAACAAATCCATCAAGGATCGTTCCACAGTCTATCGAAACGATGTCCCCTTCCTTTAGCTTGCGCTTGGGGTGGGGAATCCCGTGTACCATCTCGTCGTTGATGCTGACGGTGATGGATGCCGGGTATGGCGGATGACCATACCCTTTGAACGGCGATACACATCCATGTGACTTCAGCACTTCCTCAGCAGCCGCGTTGAGGTCGGCTGTCGCCACACCTGGTTGTAAAAGTTCCTTCACTTTCGCATGAACGCTGGCATTGATGTGCCCCGCTTCGCGCATGGCCTTGATCTCGGCGGGGGTTTTTATATTGATGCGGCGTTCCTGAAACATGATCGATCTTTAATTTCTCTATTTTTTCAAGGCATCGAACAATGTTTTCGTAACCTGTTCGACTTTCTGGGTTCCGTCGATCTCGATCAATTTGCCAGCCTTGCGGTAATACTCCACCAGGGGCATGGTCTGTTCGAGATAGACATGGATGCGCTTTGCGACGGTTTCTACTTTGTCGTCGTCACGTTGATAGATATCTGAGCCATCGATATCGCAGACACCGGCTTGCTTCGGCGGATTATGTCTCTCGTGGTAGATGTGACCCTGTGCCCGGCATGTCCAGCGTCCGCTTGCGCGTTCGATAAGGATGTTTTCCGCAGCAGTAATGTAGGGAACCGCATCCACCGAGCCCTTGAAGTCTCTGAGCATGACCTCAAGCGCATCTGCCTGGGCTGGAGTTCGAGGGAAACCATCGAGAATGGCTCCCCCCTCACAATCCGGGCGTGAGAGGCGGTCTTTAATCATGCCGATGGTTACATCGTCTGGTACAAGCTCACCCCTGTCCATAAAGGACTTGGCTAACTTCCCTAGTTCGGTCTGGTTCTTCAAATTCTCCCGGAAGAGATCCCCGGAGGAAATATGAGCCAGTTTCTTCGTCTCGGAAAGGATGCGTGCTTGGGTTCCTTTTCCAACACCGGGCGGACCGAGCAGGACGATGTAGGTGGCCATTGGGTCTCCTTTATCTAACCAAAAGCGAATCCTGATAACCGTGTAATTTCAACTCCGCATCGATGTTCTGGAAGGTATCGCGAACGACACCCACCACGATCAACAGACCGGAAGATGTAATAAGGAAGATGCCTGTATTGTTTGCCGCAGAGATATTGAAAGCGGAAAGCAACAAGCCGAGAAGGAATGGCATGATCGCCACCACCCCAAGGAAGACCGCACCTACAAGTGTGATACGGCTCTGAACCGCGCTCAAATACTTCTGAGTTGGGGCGCCTGTCAATACGCCAGGGACATTTGCCCCGACCTTCTTGAGATTATCTCCGTAATTCTGTTGATCGAACAAAACGGTCGTGTAAAAGAAAGTAAAGATCACGACCATGAGGAAATATATCGTCCAGTAGCCCCAGTTGCTGGTACCAGTGGCACCGAAAAAGTTCTGCACACCGAGGAAGAAATCCGCAACAGCCTTGTTCTCATTGCCAGTGAAGTAACTGGCAATAATGGCTGGAAATTGCAAAATGGCGCTCGCAAAGATCAAGGGAATCATGCCAGACAGGTTAACCATCAAAGGAAGGGTGCCCTTCACCGGCATGGACATGCGATTTCCAACACGGCGTCCCGGATACATTACCGGCACATTACGGCGACCCTGTTGGACGTAAACGATTGCGAGCACGGTCAAGATGATGATAACCAGGGTCAGTATGATCATGACCCAGCGGTTCTGTTCATCAGCCAGAAGGGAGGCGAAGTTCGCAGGGATCCTTGCCACGATACCTGAAAAGATAACGAGGGAAAGACCCTGACCGCGGATGCCGTATTCGGAGATAAGCTCTCCGAGCCAGATGGCGAACATCGTTCCAGCGGTCATCGCCACCAGCACAGACCAGGAGGCGAGTGATGTTTCCGGCTTGAACAACCCGAACGGAAGGATCTGTTGACCAACAGCCTGGATCGAAAGCGAGTTAAAGATATTGATCTGACCGACTGCGGAAAGGGCAGCCATCGGGACGGCAAGATAATAGGTCCACTTTTCCTGCCAGCGGCGGCCCTCACGCGGATCATCCTGGATCCTTTGTTGAAGCGAAGGGATGATCGGGATCAGAAGTTGAATAATGATCTGGGCGGTGATGTACGGATAAACACCCATCGACAACAACGAGAAGTTGGAGACCGTACCACCGGAGAGAAGGTCAAGGAAGCCAAGAAAACCTCCCGAACCAGACGTGGACTCACGAAACGCTGTAAGAATTGCATGGTCCACACCTGGGGCCGGGATGTTCGCCGCAAGGCGGTAGATCACCAAAATTGCGAAGGTGACGATCAACTTGCGGCGGATGTCTTCCGACTTCCAAAGATAGTGCCAGCCTGAAAAGGTGGTCTTCATAGGAAGGTTCCTTTTATTCCTTGGCGATCAATTCGACCGAGCCGCCAGCTTTTTCGATCTTGGCTTTGGCGCCCGCGCTAACACGATGTGCGCGGATCTTGAGTGCATGCTTCATTTCACCGCGACCCAGGATCACAACGGGATTGCCGGTATCGCGCAGGAGATGGGCTTCTGCAAGCGATTCGGGATTCACTTCAGCGTTTGCCTTGAACGCTTCGGAAAGCTGGTCAAGGTTGACCTCGTTGAATTCGACCTGATTGGGCGGGGTAAAGCCTTCACCACGGATAAAGGGTAGGCGGCGATAGAAAGGCAGGTTTCCGCCCTGGCGGTACAAGTGACCGCCCTCACCCGAGCGAGCGCCTGCGCCCTTGGTACCGCGCCCCGCCGTCTTACCCTGACCGGCGGAAATACCGCGACCCACACGCTTTCGGTTCTTTTTCGAACCGGGATTGGGTACAAGATCGTGTAATTTCATGTTCGACCTACTCTTCAACCTTGATCAAGTGAATGATCTTGTTCAACATACCGCGCAAGGCCGGTGTGTCTTTATGCTCGACTGTCTGGTGCAGCCTGCGCAAACCGAGCGCCTTTACGGTTGCTTTCTGATCTTTGGTGTAACCGATGGCAGAGCGCAACAGCGTCACACGGATATTTTTACCGGAGGTTTCTTTCTTAGGCATGTTGCTTCCTCCGCTCCCAG
>CAZYLM010000111.1:0-8771 GCA_964648645.1 uncultured Anaerolinea sp. | reverse complement strand
AGTTTCAGAATATCGGTGAGGGATTGCCGGGCTACAGGTTCGTCATCAACGACAAGTATGTTCGACTTCATTGTTTACCTCCGGTTGGCAGTAGGATTCTAAAACATGCGCCGGGTGCGCGGTCTGTGAGCAGTTCCAACGACCCGCCGTGTGCGGTAATTATATTGTAACTTACGGTCAAGCCCAGCCCTGTGCCTCCGTCTTTGGTACTAAAGAAGGGCTCGAAGATGTTGGCTTGTTCTTCGGTGGAGATTCCCCGTCCGCTGTCTTGAAATAGCAATTCCACACCACCTTCCCAGGTCCGCGCCGTGATGCGCAGATCGCCGCCGTCGGGAGCCATGGCATCGGCAGCATTGAGAATGAGATTAATGAAGACCTGCTGGATCTGGCTGCCTACCGCTGTAATTAGGGGAAGGTCCTCCCGGATATCTTTGATGATATTGACCTTTGCCTCAGATAATTGCTTGGACATCAAACTCAAAACGTATTCAAGCATATCCACCAGGTTGACCTTGGTCTGCATGGACGTACTTGGACGATAAAAATCCAACATGCGACGGGCAGTGATCATCAAGCGTTCCAGTTCCGTCCGTGCCAGATCGAAGTATTCTGCCCGCTTCTCAGGGGAAAGGTCTTCTCGCCCGGCAAGATGCAGGCAGTTCTGAACCCCCTGAAGTGGGTTGTTCAACTCATGCGCGATGGATGCGCTGAGGCGCCCAACTGCCGCCATCTTCTCAGCCTGGATCAAGGCTTTTTGAGAAGCTTCAAGCTGACGGACATATTCCAATTGCTCGGCATACAGGCGGGAGTTTTCAAGGGCGGTCGCAGCCTGACGCGCCAAGATCTGGAACATCTCGAGGTCTGATTCTCGGAAGGCAGGTTCGTTCACTCCGCGAGCGGCGTAAAAGACAGTGCTCAAGCTCGGGTGGTGAACGGGTGCCAATATCGCCGAACCAAGATCAAGGTCCGCAAGAAGCGATTTGAGCGAAGGGTTACCGGGACCCGCAGCGTTGATCAAGACCGGAGAGTCAGCTCCACCTGTGCGGGAGATCAAATCCAACAAACTATTCGTTTCGAAGATGCCACGTGCCGCAAGGCGGGAAAACACCTCGGCATCTTTCGCCCTTTGATAACACGCCGCCTGTGAGCAATTGACCTGGGTTGTGATGGCTTTGATGACCAGGTCGAGCAGTGGCGCGCGGCGGATCTCGGAAAGCATTGCCTCGGTAACGGCAAAGAGCGGGCGCAATGCCTGCGTACGGGCGGCATCCCGTTTCTTTTGATTATCGGCGAAGGCGAGCTTGACGGCATCCACCAACTCCGCGCCTTGTTTGAACGGTTTGAGGATGAGCCCATCCACGCCCTGGCGCAGAGCGCGGACAGCGGTATCGACTGTGCCATGCCCCGTCATGATCAGAATGGCAGCATCCGGTTGCCAGCGTTGAACATGCTGAATGACCTCAAAGCCATCCACCTCGGGCATACGGATATCGACCAGCAGCATATCGAGGGAATGGTCTTCGAAATACTCCACAGCCTTGCGCGGGTTGGTTTGGGTGGCCACCCGATATCCCGCACGCGACAATACCCGCTCGCACAGCATGGCGATCCCGGGTTCATCATCAACGACGTAAACAAAAGGCGCTTCCATTGTATTATTTTGTCTCTCCAAGAAGATGTGATGTATCCACAACTGAAGGATCGCGTAATAGTGCGGTAGAGAAATCTCACGGTACCAGATCCGCGATGTGCGCGTCGCCTCACCTAAAGTAACATAATCCTTTTTATATTTTTCTAAAGCGGCAGCCAAACTTCAAAGACCGAGCCCTGCCCGGGTTGGCTGAAGACCTCGATCGTCCCGCCATGGTCGGCGACGATACCATAGGTCACCGAAAGCCCAAGCCCGGTCCCGCCGCTGCTGCTTTTGGTGGTGAAGAAAGGTTCAAAAATTTTCAATTGATCTTCGATGGATATGCCCATACCCGAATCTTTTACAGACATCACGACCCAATCGCGATTCTCACGTTTGCCGAGGAAGGTCCGCACTTGCATCTCACCGCCTCTGGGCATGGCTTGCAATCCATTGTGAATGAGATTTAAAAGGACTTGTTTCATCTGGTTTGAGTCGATTGATACCCAGGGTAGGGCCACATCGGGTTCGACGATCAGGGCAACTTTATTGGTCTGCACCAGGTGGCGCGTCAGGGCGATCACATCATTGACAACTTCGTTCAAGTCGGCGCTGGCGCGCACTCGCTCTCCTTGGCGTGAGAAATCGAGCAGCCGGCGCACTACGGAACTTGCCCTTCGCGCCTCCTTTAGCACCATGAGCAGTTCCTTCTTATGCGGCGAATCTTCGGGCAGGTCTTCGAGCACCAATTCTGAAAAACCTGTCACCGTGGTCAACGGGTTATTCAATTCATGTGCCACACTGGCAGCCATCTCACCGACTGCGGCTAGTTTTGCCGTTTGCAGCAGGCGGTTCTCGGCAGCACGTTGGGCTTCCATGCGATCTTTCAATTCCATTTCGGTTATCTGTAACTGGTGAACCGTCTCTTGAAGCCGCTGATATTGGTTTGCGCTTGTCACCACCGAGGCAAGGATGCCCGCCAACGCCTCCATTGCGATCAGGTCATTATGTGAGAAGGCATTCAACTCACGGCTTTCCACATCAATGATACCGAGGATCTGACCCCCATCCTTGACCGCCACACAGATCTCCGAGCGGGCTTCCCAGCCTTTTGTCGGTTTGTAGAGTCTGCTTTGGGAGGTATCGTTGAGCAGGACACTTTCGCCTTTGCGCAAAACATGACCTGTTACACCATCGAGAGCGACGAAATCTTCCCTGCCCAGGGATTCGGTAAAAGATTTTGCCTGCGTACCGCCGATGCCCTGAATGGAGAATTCATTGCGGTTATCCAACAGCAAAATAGCAGCAAGCTCATAACGGAAGTATTGCGCTACCAATTCTGCAGTGATGGAAGCAACCTCCTTCTTATCGTTCAAGCCGATGACCTGCTGGACGACTTCATGGATCAAACCCAGGCTTCTTGCCCTACCTTCAGCTTCTTCGCGCAGGCGGGTGTATTCGATCAACCCGGCCAGATGACTGGCGATGACGACCATAAGATGCTCGTCGTACTGACTGAAGGCTTCTGCTTGGGTGTTCTCGAGGATGAGGACGCCCGTTGCCTGCCCACGATACCGAAGGGGTACGATCAATTCAGAACGGGCAGATTTATTAAGTCCGACGAATCCTTCACGAGAAGAATCCGATACGCGCCGGACTCGCCCCTCACGCAACAACGGCTGAATGGGATGATCTGTTAGTGAGACGCTGATGACATTCAACTTTCCTTCGTGAATGCGATAATCCCGCAGGATACGTCCATCACTGGAGCGCAGAAAGAGAGCGATAAGCTCAGTAGCAAAGGCGCGTGAGAGCAACCCAAACATACGGCGGGCGATCTGGTCGAGGTTTTGCGCGGAGGAAACTGTCAGGACGAAATCGTTCAAAAGACCGAGCCTGCGAAGATGCGAGGACATTTCAGAGAAAGTCACCACAATATCCACAGTCTGCGGCACACTTAATGCCAGTTCGCGCAATTGACCGCGTTCCACCGCGGAGAAATCTTTCTGCCGCCACATCGCCACGATACCGATCAACCTCTGCCCAACAACCAGCGGCAGGCAGATCCATGCGCCTCCGGAAGGTTTCAGGTTCATGAAGGGGAGTTGATCGAAGTTTGGCTGTCCGCGTGTGAGCAGCAAATCGGCGAGAGAACGATTAACCCGCCGGAAGATGGGGTTGTCGTCAATCACCATCGACTCGCCGCGAGCTTTGGAAGCGTTCCATTCGGCCTGGATATCAAGAGTATCGCCGCGACGAATCGCCAGCCACGCACCCTGACAGGGTGTGGACTGCACAAAATTACCGAGCACTTTTTCGAGGGCAACCGGTAGGTCGAAGGCAAGACCGGATTGCAGGTCCGGCAAAAGCGGTTGGACTTTCGGTGCCGATTGACTGGAGAACAAAGAAGCTGCCAATCTCCAAATCCGCTGGGCATCGGAGGTCTGTTCTTCTGCGCCGACAAGGATCAACTGGGAGGAATTAAGAATGGGGTACGCAAAAAATCGACCTGCACCCAATCCACGATTTTCGCCGATCTCGGCAGAACGTGTGTGCCCCCCGGTCAACGCGCCGCACAACCAGGCATCGGTTGAAGCGCCTGCCATCATCCCCGTCAATTCATTCTGAGCGGTTTTATTCAAGTGATATGAGGATCGAACAAGCCACACTCCCCCCACCCTCTCCGCCAGGACAGCCCAATTCGCACCGGTCAATTGAACGGCTTCCTTGAGATGGGGTTCGATGCCGATTTCAGGCTGCATGGTAAACGATCTTCAAATTATACATGGGCTTTCCTGAATTCTGAAAACCAACGTTATCCGACCCGATCTATAGACTTGCGCTACATCCTCGCGTAAAATAACCGCCCTATGGATGAAGTTATTGTGATCGGTGGCGGGTTGGCCGGCAGTGAAGCCGCCTGGCAGATCGCCGAACGAAATATCAAAGTAAGTCTTTATGAGATGCGCCCTCTGAACCCAACCGGTGCGCATGTGACGGACCAGCTTGCGGAGCTGGTTTGCTCGAATTCACTCGGCTCAAACCAAGCCGACCGCGCTTCGGGCGTCCTGAAAAATGAACTACGCCGGTTAAGTTCCCTGCTGGTCGAATGCGCTGAAGAGACAGCACTTCCCGCCGGGGCGGCCCTCGCTGTGGACCGGGAAGCCTTTTCCAAACGGGTGACAGAGAAGATCTCGGCTCACCCGAACATCGAATTGATTAGAGAAGAAGTAAAAGAAATTCCTTCCGCACCTGTCATTGTTGCCAGCGGACCATTGACCTCAGAAAGCCTTTCCAAATCCATTGCAGTCTTGAGCGGAGACGAGCATCTCTTCTTCTTCGATGCTATCTCCCCGATCGTCCGCGCCGAGAGCATCGACATGAGAGTCGCTTTCCGCGCTTCGCGTTATGGCAAGAACAGTGATGCTTCGACCGATGCTCAGGAAGAGGATGGCGATTACATCAACTGTCCCTTCTCGAAAGATGAATATTACGAATTTCTGAACGCGCTGCGGACGGCGGAGCGTATCGAATTGCGATCCTTTGAAGATGCCATCAAGACCGGGGTAAAAGCGGGACACTTCTTTGAGGGTTGCCTGCCAGTGGAAGTCATTGCCGAGCGTGGCGACGAATCGCTGGCATATGGTCCCATGCGACCGGTCGGATTGCGCGACCCGCGGACAGGGAAACGTCCTCATGCGGTCGCACAATTGCGACAGGATAACCTTGCCGGAAGTTTGTATAACATCGTCGGCTTTCAGACCAATTTGAAATTCCCCGAACAGCGGCGCGTTCTGCGCATGATTCCCGGGTTGGAAAACGCCGAATTCGAACGCTATGGGCAGATGCATCGGAATACTTTCATTGCTTCACCGCAGCTCCTGCGACCAACTTTACAGCACATCTCGCGTGAGGATCTATTCTTCGCGGGTCAACTAACCGGCGTGGAAGGTTATATGGGTAACATCGCCACCGGTTTACTGGCAGGAATCAACATGGCAAGACTCCTACAGGGAAAGTCTCCGCTTGAACTTCCGCGCGAGACCATACTGGGCGCGCTCTGTCATTACATCACCCACGCCGATCTGAAAGACTTCCAACCTATGAAAGCCAACTTTGGTATCCTGCCGGAACTGGGGCTGGGTAAAAAGGTCGGCAAAAAGGAAAAAGGTCAAGCCTACGCCGACCGGGCCATAAGCGCTTTGGATGAATTTTTGCGATCGGATAAATAAAAAGTATTCAAGAAGGAGAACTTCTGAGCCACCCCAAGTAGATCTTGCGGAGACCATTTCACCAGGTATCCATGAATAAAAGAAACGTTGCTATATATTTGAGCATAATCACCACTTTGTTGATCGCCATTATGGCATGGTATGCCTATTCCTTTAAAACGCATAACACAGCTCCCGAGTCCTTCGATGGCGCTAAAGCGTATGAATATGTCGTCGCCCAGGTCAAGATGGGACCAAGGACTCCAGGTTCCAAGGGACATGCCCAAGTCCGTGAGTGGATGCGGTTGGAGTTGGAGAACTCCGGCTGGATAGTAGAAGTCCACGAGTCGGAAAGATTGGGGCATCCAATCTTCAATATCATCGCCAAACGTGGAGAAGAGCCGCCGCAGGTTATCCTTGGCGCACATTATGATACTCGCTTCTTCGCCGACCACGACCCCAATCCAGTAAAACAAACCGAGCCCGTTCCCGGCGCAAATGACGGCGCATCCGGAGTTGCAGTCCTGCTAGAGCTGGCAAGAACCCTGCCTGACAATACGACACCAGTGTGGCTTGTATTCTTCGATACAGAAGACAATGGAAGAGTGGACGGCTGGGATTGGATCCTCGGCTCCCGGGCATTTGTCGATGAGATCCCCGTCCAGCCACGAGCCGTGGTGATCGTGGATATGATCGGCGATGCGGATTTGAACATCCACTACGAAAAAAACTCGGATCCAGCCATCCGCTCCGAGATCTGGTACACAGCCGCCCAGCTTGGGTATGGAGATGAATTCATCGCCGAAGAGAAACACAGCATGCTGGATGACCACACTCCCTTCGTCGAAAGAGGCATCCCAGCCGTCGACATCATCGACTTCGATTACCCCTATTGGCATACCACTGCCGACACACCGGATAAGGTGTCTCCAGAAAGTCTGAAAGCAGTGGGCGACACCCTCTGGCACTGGGTTGTGGGTTACTAACGCCGCCTTTCTCTACTAACAAACCCCAGAAGTCGATCAAGTCCGTGGCGTCTATGTCTGGCAAAAAGCGCAGACTGGGCGTACACTTAAGGCAATGGCAGTTCAGGAATCACTGAATAAGATCCGCACCCAATGGGTGGAACGCATCTCGCGTGAATTGGCGGCCGGGGAGGGTGTGCGCTCTGGATTCAGCGAGCAACTCGAGAGGTTTTTTGACCTGCTGGAGCAAGCCATCGTCACCGGCGATATGGCCTGGCTCGACTCGATCCTGTACGACTGGGGGCGTTCACCGACCGAGACCAACCTTGAACAGGCGGATTACAACGTTTCCTTCATCCTGAACCGCATGATCTCACTCACCCTCGAGTTGGCTCGCGACCTATTAAAACCCAAGGATGCGCTCGAATTCTTAACCGCGATCATTCCAGTATTGACCCATAGTCTCGGTGTCGTTATCCGCTATGAGATGGAAACCCGCGTGGCACACATCTCCAGGGAACTCGGCGCGGTTCAGGACAAACTTCAAGCCCTTGACCAGAACAAATCAAAATTTATCTCGGTGGCAGCCCATGAATTGAAAACGCCTCTGACCCTGATCGAAGGTTATACCTCCATGATGGCGGACCTGATCCGGCTGGATGGGCAGGCTCAAATCAAGAGCTACCTGGACGGTGTGAACACGGGCATCCTCCGTCTCAGGGATATCATCGATGATATGATCGACGTCTCTTTGATCGATAACAACCTGCTTACCTTGAACATCCAACCGATGTGGGTAAACCACCTTCTTAATCTCGGCAGCAATGAGTTCAAGAAAGTCATCGCAGAGCGTCACCAGACCTTGGTCATCAAAGAGTTCGAAGGCAATGACATGATGATCTACGGTGACTCTGAGCGGCTCTACCAGGCATTGAGCAATGTCATTGCAAATGCCATCAAATACACACCTGATAACGGTCAGATAACCATCAGCGGAAGGCTCCTGCCAGGCTTCATCGAGATCACCGTCAAGGATACTGGCATCGGAATCTCCCCCGAAGACCAGGCGTTGATCTTCGAAAAATTCGGTCAACTTGGCAAGGAAGACCTGCACTCGAGCAGCAAGGTCAAATTCAAGGGAGGCGGTCCCGGGCTGGGACTATCCATCACCCGCGGTATCATCGAAGCGCATGGCGGGACGATCTGGGTCGAATCGGAAGGCTACGACGAAGTAAAATTACCCGGCTCGACCTTTCACATATTGCTCCCCACCCGCACCGAGCCGACCAATCCAGTTCTGGTCAAATTTTTTGGAAATTTAGAACAGCATATCGAAACGGAATTACGTGGCAAAGAAAATCCCCCAACCGACAACCCCCCCGCGTGAACGCGCCTTCCTAGTCGGCGTTGAATTGCGCGATCAAAAGAATATCCTCACCCTCGAAGACTCACTTGCTGAACTTACTTTGCTGGCTGATACTGCCGGAGTCGATGTCGTCGGCGAACTGACCCAGCACCTCAACCGTCCCCACGTCGAAACGTACATCGGTACAGGCAAGGTGGAGGAGCTCAAAGCCCTCGTCGAGGAGACCCTTTCAGAAGTTGTCATCTTCGACGATGAACTTTCTCCCCGCCACCAACGTGAATTGGAAAAAGCCCTCGGTAGGAATGTACGTGTCATCGATCGCACGGCATTGATCCTGGATATCTTTGCGCAGCATGCCCATACCAAGGAAGGCATGCTGCAAGTGGAACTTGCCCAATACGAGTACAACCTGCCACGCCTCACCAGAGCATGGACACATCTCGAACGGCAGGCTGGCGGTGGCGGCGGACGCGCCGGTTCGACCGGCGGCGTGGGTTTGCGTGGCCCCGGTGAGACTCAACTCGAAGTTGATCGACGTTCCATTCGCAGGCGGATTGCCCATCTCAAAAAAGAATTGGACAAGGTCGAAGCATATCGTC
>CAZYLM010000110.1:0-8805 GCA_964648645.1 uncultured Anaerolinea sp. | reverse complement strand
CACTGTTGATGATGGCAAGTTCGGCGGCGCGGTCTTCGGTGATCTTGAGCAGGCGGGTGGTTTCATCGAAGAGGCGGGCGTTCTCGAGTGCGATGCCCATACTGCTTGCCAAGGTTTGCAGCAGGCGGACGTCCGATTCTGTGAAGGCATTTTCGCGTTCTAAATTTTGCAGGCTGAAATAGCCGTTGACTTGCGCGCCTGTTCCATACGGGACAAAGATCATGGATTTGGGCAGGCTGGTTCCTTCAATGAGAGTCATCCCATAACGTTTTGCTTCTTCAATAATGTTCTCGTTGATGACCACAGGTTGGCGTGTTTCAATCAGCGTCCTTGTCAGTATGCTGAACGGGATGAATTCGTTATCAATCACACGCTGACCTTCTTCATAGACGTACGGCACCGTGGTGGTTTGTTTCTCATGGTCAAACGCGCCAATGATCATTGTTTGTGAATCAAACATATCTCGGATCTTGTCGCCAACAAGGTCGAAGATGGATTGCATATCCAATTTGGACGCCAGCCCCTGCTGTACATTGTTGATGATGGCAAGCTCGGCGGCGCGATCTTCGGTGATTTTCAAGAGGCGCTGGGTCTCATCGAAGAGACGGGCGTTCTCGAGTGCCACACTCATGGCATTGGCGAGGGTTTGCAGCAGGCGTACATCCGAGTCGCTGTAGGCGTGCTCACGTTGGGTATCGGTCAAACCTATCACACCGTTAGCCTGGTTGCCTGTTACCAATGGTACGTAGACCAGGGATTTATCCATAAGCTGTGCACCCGGCGGGAGGATACTGCCAAATGATTTCATTTCCTGCGCCATATTCTCATTGATTACAAGCGGCTGACGGGTACGTAAAACATGGGGACTGAAACCATTTCCGTCATTGGGCACCGATGAAAGCGTAATACGCCTGGCGTTCTCGTATGCGTATGGGGTGTGAATCAGGTTGGTTTTGGGGTCGTAAAGGCGGATGATCACATCCGAATGATCAAAGATCTCGCGGATCTTATCGCCGACCGCGTCATAGATTCCCTGAATGTTGAGTTCGGCGGCGAGAGCGGCTTGTACGCTGTTGATGATGGCGAGCTCTGCGTTGCGCTCTTCGGTGATCTTGAGCAGACGCTGAGTCTCATCGAAGAGCCGCGCATTTTCGAGTGCGACGCTCATGGCGTTTGCGAGCGTCTCGATCAGCCGCACATCGGTATCACTGAAGGCATGTTCACGGCTATTCTGCAAAGAAATGACGGTAATAATCTTTTGGTGGGTCTTGCCAGTTTTCAACGGTACGTTCACAACCGAGCCTGGCAAAATACCGACGACCACAGACTCGTGGCCGAGGTTTTTAATCCGTTCCTCCATCCCTTCATTCCAGACGATTGTCTCACCCACTTGCAATCTCGGCAACATGGTTTTTTCCAACGGCGAGAAGGAATGGTTCCCAATAGGAAAGCGTTCGCCTTTCTCGAGTGAATACACATCATAGCGCGCGCCATTTTCAACATCCCAGTTTTGGATCATCACGATCTCAGATTTCGTGATCTCACTGATCTTGTAACCGACCGCTTCATAAATGCCCTGAATATTGAGTTCGGCGGCGAGGGCGGCTTGCACACTGTTGATGATGGCAAGTTCCGCGTTGCGCTCTTCGGTGATCTTGAGCAGGCGCTGGGTCTCATCGAAGAGACGCGCGTTTTCGAGCGCCGTTCCCAACGATGCGGCGATCGTGGTCAGCAGGCGCAGTTCCGATTCGCCATAGGCATTCTCGCGCTCGAAGTTTGCAATCCCAATCGCTCCAAGAACGCGGTCACTACTAATGATTGGAATATAGATAGATGATTTTTCCTGGTCGGTGCCAGGAATTTGATCAGCGCCAATTTTTTGGTAATCAGATGAGTTGTTGAAAATGATAGGGCGACGGGTAGCAAGTATCTGATTGAACATTCCTCCAGGAGGAATTGACGGGAGCGATAGTCGTTTCCCGTGTTCGTAGGTATAAAAAAAATGCAGTAAATTACTTTTTTCGTCAAACCAACGAATATCAAGGTTGCCTGTATTGAACACCTCCCGCAATTTATCACCGACCAGATCCACGATGGCTTGGAAATCCAACTCGGCGGCGAGTCCCTGCTGGATGGAGTTGATGATCTGCAACTCTGCCACGCGTTCCTGCTCGGCTTTAAAGGAAACCGCGTTTTGCAACGCCACGCTCATGGCGTTGGCTAAGGTCGTCAACAGGCGCAGGTCATTTTCGCTAAACGCATTTTGTTGATAACTTTGCACACTGACCACGCCCCGCACCTGATTTTCCGACAGGATCGGCACACCCAAAAACGACTCGTTCAAATCTTTTTCGCTATCAGGGGATACTACGTCCGTCACCCCGAATTGACGTTGTTCCTCTGCGTTTCCTAACATGACTGGTGAACTGGTTCGGATTACCTGAGAATATAATCCCGTCCCAAACCGAAGCGGCATAGGCGGCACCGCAGACCCATGCTCCATATAATAATGAGAAAAAACAGTCTGATTTTTGTCGTCATAACTGACAATGTATGTTGTGTCGGCTTTGAAAATTTCTCGAACTTTATCGCCAACTAAATTGTAAATGGTTTGAATTTCTAAATTCGACGCCAGCCCCTCCTGCACGCTGTTGATAATGGCAAGTTCCGCCACACGTTCCTGCTCGGCTTTGAAGAGGCGCGCATTTTCGAGCGCCACACTCATCGAGTTGGCGAGGGTTTCCAGCAGGCGCACATTTGACTCGCTGAAGGCATGTTCGCGTTCATGGTTAGCAAGGTAAACTATCCCGCGCACCACATCGCCCACCACCAGCGGCACGAAGACGCCCGACTTAGGCATTTGAGTGCCCGGGACGAGCGTCATTCCCAATTGCTTGCTTTGTCGTGCGAAATCTTCATTGATAACTACCAGCTGGCTTGTTCGAATGTGGTGACGCACAAATTCATTAAAAGGAGCGGGATTGGGGTAAATGCGCCTACTCTTTTCGAATAGGTATACGTAACGCATCGTCTCAGTGGCATGATCTAAGGTTACGATGAACATTTTTTGTGGATCAAAAATGTCTCGAAGCTTATCTCCGACCAGGTCATAGATGGCTTGCATATCGAGTTTGGACGCCAGTCCTTGCTGGACGCTGTTGATGACCGCAAGTTCCGCCACGCGCTCCTGCTCGGCTTTGAACGATTGCGCGTTTTGCAGAGCAACACTTAACGCATTGGCAAGCGTTTCCAGTAACTTGATATTCGATTCTGAAAAAGCATTTTCGCGAGTCATGGATTGCAGAGAGATCACGCCCAGCACCGCGTCGCCTGCAATAATGGGTGTATATACGAGTGAAAGTGGGTCTTCCTTCCCATCAAGTGTGTATGACCTGACTTGGGCGCTACGCTTTTCCATATCTTCATTTACAACCACAGTTCGACGTGTGCGAATGGCTTCGCCAGAAAAACCGCCAAACTCAAGATCAGGCAGGTCGTATACTTTTTCTCCAAAGCGTGCCGCATAAGGGTAAGCGATGCGATTGGTAGTAGGGTTATAAAGCCCAATCAAGAATGCATCGGGGTTGAAGATCTCTAAGAGTTTGTCGCCCACCAATTTGATTATGCTGTGGAAGTCCAGCTTTGAAGCCAGCCCCTCCTGCACACTGTTAATCACCGCAAGTTCTGCCACGCGTTCCTGCTCGGCTTCAAAGAGGCGCGCGTTCTGGATGGCGACGCCCATATTGGCGGAGAGGGTTTGCAAAAGCGACAGATTGCTTTCTGAAAAGTAGTTTGGTTTGTAATTCGCCACGCTCACTACACCAATTGCTTTATCATTCACAATGATCGGGACAAGCATCTGAGATTGGGCTACTACTCCGGAACCCTTTTCAAGCATTTCAGGCGGCATGTACATGCCGTTGGCGACTTGTTCTTGAAGAGTTCCCATCAGCAGCGGTTGATGCGTTTGTATGACTTTGCTGGTAAGACCTTTGCCAAGCGGGAAAGGTTCGATGAAATCCACATATCCACCTTCACCTGTATCGTATTCATACACAGTATGAATACGATTGGTCCGCTCGTCCAGCAGGTCAATACCAACGGCTTCAGCGCGAAAGATATCGCGGACTTTGTCACCCACGATCTTCGTTACTGTCTTCACATCCAGTGTCTTCGCCATCGCTTCACCCACAGAGTTGAGAATGGCGAGCTCGTCCACACGCTGATTCAGTTCTTCGGTTCTTTCTTCGACCTTTTGCTCGAGTCCTTCCAGCAGCCCGGCATTATCCAAGGCGACGGCGCCCTGGTTCGCCAGCATGCCGAGCATGTCGCGGTCAGTGTTGTCGAATGTGCCGTAGAGCGTGGACATGTCTACGTAGAGGTAGCCGAGGAGGGTGTTTTGGGCGATGAGCGGAGAAATGATTCGGCTGAGACCCGACTTCTTGGGCAGAATCAGTTGCACCGTCCGCGTGAGGCGGGCTTGGGCGAGGTGTTTCTTGATCGAAGCGAGAACGGCGGAGGCGTCTTCTCCGCGTGGGAGCAGGGATTCCGCTACCACTGGTTTGCCATCATTTTCGAGGATCAGCATCACTCGCTCGCCGCCGCTCAACTCGGTGGCTTCCTCCACGAGGAAGGTTTCGATATCGCGGATGCTCTTCAGTTTGTTGAGGCGGAGACCCGTATCTGCGAGACGCTGGAACGGTTCGCGCAGGTTGGATTCAATGTTGAGATGCGCGTAAAGGCGCTCCTTGGGTAACTTGCGCTTGGTGCCATCGGTCACCCAATAGGTGAGTAGTTCACGGTTATCCTGGTCTTTGTTGAGCGCGTTGCGGCGCAGACCTTCATCATGTATGTTTTGAATGCTTTTGAGCAATAAGTCATACGCGCGGTGGAGGGACTCTTGTGCTTCTTTATTCTTTTTATTGGCGAGTAACGCCTTGGCATGCCGCCACCAAATGGCTTGAGATGCGTAACTATCCAATTTGGCGAAATTTTGGGCGCGGTGAAGTTCTGTGGCTTTTGCGGTTGCCTTGAGCGCGTCGACGGGGTCGTGAGCGGCAAGATGGAACCTGCCCAGGTCGGCAAAGGTGGATACTTCCCTGCCGAGTTGATGTTCGCGGACGATCTTGAGCGCCGCTTTTTGATGTCGAATAGCGGCTTTGAGATCGCCTTTGGCGAAACTTAGTTCCGCCAAATTGGCTTGGGCTTGCATTTCCATGCCAGGGTCGCCGAGCGTTTTAATCAGGGATACGAAATGTGCCTGAGTTGCCTGCGCCGCTTCGATCTGCCCCAAATAAATTTGGGGAATTGGCATATTACCTAGGGCGTACGCGAGCGCCAACTTTGCATTCATGTTGCGGGTGGCTTCAGCAACTTCACGCTGTAGACGCAAGGAGTGGGAGTACAACCCCAGTTCAAGGTAGGAAATGGCAAGATTTCCCTTGGGAACCTGCACACGGTCAAGATAGCCTGCCTTTTCAAAGGCTTCAATTGCCTGTTGACGGGTACGTATGGCTTTGGCGATATCCGGCTCGATAATGCTCATAATATTCAAGGCATTGCCAATGCCATAACCGTCGCCTGCTTGTTGGCAGTACTCGAGTGATTTTTGAATGGCTTCGTGGTAGTTGTCGATCTGGCGGTTTTGTTCGTAGGCATTTGCCATTGCCCAATAGGCGCGTCCCGCGCCAGAGAGGTCGCCGAGGCTGAGGTAGAGGTCAACGGCTTTTTGGGCGTTCTCGATGGCGGCTTGATTCTTCTGGGTGCGGAATTGCGCTTCGGCGAGACGGAAGTAACTCTCGGCGCGGAGTAGGGGCGAAGCATGCTTTGCCCCTACGGCAGATTTTGCCGATTTGATCGCGCCGTTCAGATCACCCGTCCGCATTTCGACGAGGGCGAGGCGGTTCAGGGCTTGGGCTTTGAGTAAGGCGGTTGTGCCCAACTTTATCATCGCTTTGGCGTCTTTCATCGCGAGGCTGAGATTGCCTTGGGCGATGTAGGATTCCGCGCGCAGATCCATTAATTCCATCATCGTAGGGGCGAGGCGTCGTCCTGAGCTTGTCGAAGGGTTCTCTCGCCCCTTGCCAGGGCGCGATGACCGCGCCTCTACGGTTTCTAATGCCTCTGTCGCTGAATCAATTGCCGCCGCGTGTTGACCCGCCCACGCCAGTTGGCGGATCCGCTCGAGGATGGGGTCCAGTTTGGGTTTGGAGTTGCCGCTGGTCTTGGTCATAAAATTAGATCCTGTTTGCTAAGGTTATATGCGAACTGATTAAAGCGGTAGTTGTTGCAAGCTGGCGCTGGGTATGGCGCGCCTTGTATAAACTGGATCAGCCCAGGTATTTTTTGAGCATTTCGAAAAGCAACTCGTCTTTCAAGGGTTTGGTCAGGTAATCGTTGCACCCGGCATTGATCGCCTTTTGCGTATCGCCGTCCATGGCATGAGCGGAGAGACCGATGATTGGTATTGTGACGGAGCTTGCACGGAGTCTCCTGGTCGCCTCGTAACCGTCCATGATGGGCAGGGAAATGTCCATCAATATCAGATCGGGACGTCCTTCCAATGCCAGCGCCACGCCCTCCTCACCATCCCGCGCGATCAGGATGTTGTAATCATCCTCCAACAATTGCACGACCAGGTCGATATTGAGTTCCGTGTCTTCCACAACAAGGATGGTTTTCATTGGGCTCATACGAGTTCCTTTCGGATCGGACTAAAATTGGGGCTACTCGGACCTGATTTTATATCCTAACGGTAAAGAAAGGGTAAAGGTGGAGCCTTTGCCAGGTTCGCTGGTGGCAGTCAGGTCGCCGCCGAGCAGGCGGGCAAGATTGCGGCTGATGGCGAGACCCAGCCCCGTCCCGCCGTATTTACGCGTGGTGGTGGTATCTGCCTGTTGGAATTCTTCGAAACTTCAGATGTTGTCATTGCAATTACCTCTGCCCGTCACCATTCTCGTATACATGAAAACACGTCCTGTTCCTGTTCGTTGGTCCATCTCACTGCTACTTGTGATGTAAGAGCTACTGCGCAATCTGGGTGGTACGCAATTCGCGAAGCAGCTGCTGATCCATGTTGATGCCGTGCGGCAGTTCAACAGCGTTCACATGTTGGGCCATCTGCGTGTACAACAATCCACGCAGCCCCTCGTGTTTCTGCGCCAGCCGTTGCACGGTCTTTGAAGGCAGGATCAGGAATTCGCATTCCTCTTCGGTGATGATGTTAACCATGCGCTGTAAACCGGTCAACGCTGCGGTCTCGCCGAAGAAATCGCCTTCGTGATAAAAGTTGAGGATCACATACTCCTCGTCCTTGATGTATCCTTCACCCACGCTGCCCTTCAGAATGAAGTACGCCATATCGCTCATCTCGCCGCGATAAGTGATGATCTTTCCTCCTGGTGCTTCCACCACCAGGGTCTCTTTCACGAGCTGTTCGCGCTCAATTGCACTCATTGCATTCAAAGCGGGTACCTGCTGGATCAATCGCATCACTTCGACCATTGTAGCTGGTCGGCCGCCCCCAAGCCTTGGCGCCGCCTCGGTACCTTTCAGCAAGACGAAGATCCTCTTCCATTGCGCGGCGGATTCGCTCAACCCCGGCAGGAACAACACCATCAGCCCGACTGCCAGAAACAAGTAGGAACTATATAAAAGCATCGAACGCACATCGAACAAGTCTGCCAGCCCCGCCAGCGCCATGCCCAACACAAAAGTCACATCGCGCACAACGAAGAAGGCGCTGTTCACCCGTCCGCGCGCGTCGCGCGGTGTGGCGCGCTGAATGATCAACTGCCGTCCGATGTATGAGGGCGTATTTGCCAACCCGATCACACCGGTTAGGAAAATACCGAGCGCCATGCTGTGCGCGAACGAATACCAGATCGAAAAGAGCGCCATCAAGACATAACTGATGACCAGCCACTGTCCCTCGCGTATCCGGTCGGCCAGGCGCGCCATGAAAAGGCTGCCGAGCGCAATTCCGACCGCCTCGGCGGCTTGCTGCAAGCCGAAATCGAACTCGGTGCCATGCAGATCATTAAGCGCAAATGGCAGCAGAAGCGTATTTTGGAAACCGATTAGCAAGAAGATGGGTCCCGCAATGATGAACAGGGAGCGCAAAATGGGGGTGTTGGTCACCACCCGCACACCTTGGATCAGGTTCTCTGCCACCGCGCGGACGCTGGTCGATTCAATGGCGGGCAGGGCGGGGATGATGGTAAATAAAATCAGACCGGCTGAAAGGACAAATGAGGCGGCATCGAAATAAAACGCCCACTCGACAGGCAAACTCGCTACAATGAAACCCGCTGCCGCAAAACCGATCATCTGCGACCCGACCGATGAGATCGACATCAACGCATTGGCTGATGCCAGTTCATCGTCGGTCGCCACCTCGGGTAGCACGCTGGCATGGGCTGAATCGAAGAACTGAGTGATCCCACTGGTGAGTGCGACGATGATATACAGCCAGTTGAGATGCAGGTGGATCAGGCTTGGGACGAGGAAGATCAAAATGGCGCGCAGCAGGTCCGATACGAGCATGATGCGTTTGCGGTCGTAGCGGTCCACGTAAACACCGGCGACCAGCCCGATCAGGACGGTCGGTCCGGAGGTGGCGATCAACATCAAGCCCACGCTCAGCGCCGAGCCTGTCTCCCGAAAGACAAGCACAGACGCCGCCAGCGTGGTGAGTGCGCTGCCGATGGAGGAGACCAATTGACCGCTCCACATCAGGGTGAAGTTGCGGTTGCGAAAGATCGCGAAGGATGACTTTGATTTGGTGTTTGCCATATGGGTTTTCGG
>CAZYLM010000109.1:0-8812 GCA_964648645.1 uncultured Anaerolinea sp. | reverse complement strand
CGGAAATGACCCAGCGGGTGGACGCTGCCTCTGGAGAGAATCAACTCATCGGCGTAGTGGGAGGCGGTCAACAGTTCGGCGTCGTGGAGATCGCGCATCCTTCCACCAATTTGGCGGTCGGTACCATTCAGGCATTCCTCGACCCGTTCGTGAAGAACGGCGGTGCGGAGAAGATCGACTACGTCCACGGCGAAGATGTGGTCGAACGCCTCTCCCTGCAAAGCGGAAACGTCGGCTTTTATCTGGCGGGCATGCACAAGAACGAGTTGTTCAAGACCGTGATCCTGGACGGTGCCCTCCCCCGCAAGACCTTCTCGATGGGTGAAGCGAAGGAGAAGCGGTTTTATATGGAAGCGAGAAGGATTACGAAGTAACAGAAAATATCAGCATAAAAAGATGGAGCGCCTGCTCCATCTTTTTATTAGACCTTTTTCATAAGTCCGGAAAGCAAAACCCATGGGGTTTATAATCTTTTAATTCCATTTGAAGAGGATTAATGATGACCGGGTCCGACCTAACAACAAACAACAAAGAACTCCCCGCCTTTTTGAAACAGTTGGGTGAGGTATTTCCGACACTCCTTCTGAGCGGGGTATTGGCTTTAATCGGTTCACTATTCACAATCTGGCTTGCGTATTATACAGAAAACCCGGTTTGGAAGTTGGCAAAGGATGCAGCAGATGTCATAGGATATCCTCCTTATTTTGGTATGCTTTCCAGTTGGAGTTCCATGCTCTGGATGGCAACGGCCACCATTTGTATATTTACGGCTATGATCACTTGGAAAAATTCATCGGATCGTGCCATTTGGCGCTTCCTTTTTTTCTCAGGCTTGCTGAACCTCCTGATTGCGGTCGATGACTTGTATCTCCTGCATGACAGGATTCTTCCAAGATTGCTGGGTGCCCCGGAAGCCGTTTTTTATCTGTTGTATCTACTTCTGATGATCGGATACCTAATTGTGTTCATCAGGCAGATTGCCCGGTCTGACTATATTCTTTTCTGGACTGCCTTTTTCTTCCTCGCTTTTTCACGCGGTTTCTATAATCTGATTCCTTTCTTGCGCGAATACTACACCGCCAATGATATTCTCAAGTATTTTGGCATTGTATTCTGGCTCGCATTCTTTGCGCGGACAGCGGCAAAACACCTGCGAAGAGTATAGACTCCAAAACCAGCCTCAACCGCCCAATAATTTTTCCTTTAGCCATGTCCTTCGCTCTTGGGAGGCATTTTCATTGAGTCCGTGCCCCGATTTATGGATACGCTTTTCCTTTGGTTCATTTGCGGCGGCAAAGAATTCTTCCGTGCGTTCGAGCGGAACGTGGAAATCGTCATCGCCGAATTGGAAGAGGATCGGGGCGGGTGCCAGGTTTGGGATGTGGGTGATCGGGTCGAACGGGGACATTTGGGTGAGATAAGCTTCACGCGCTTCTCCTTCCAACTTGGGCAGGTACAGGTACCAATCCGGGAAGCGGGGCGTGGCAGCCATGATCACGTAATGGGTGGGGCGTCCATCCAGACTCCCGGCGAGGATTCCGTACATCCCGCCGAAATCGTGACCGACAAGGGCGAAGCGTGAAAGGTCGGCATCCGGCTGGGATGAGAGAAAATCCATAAAACGCCGTTCGTTGACCACTTCCTCAATCGAGTTTTGTATATCGTCAGCTTGCGTGCGTTTCAGGAAAAAATCCGGGTCAGACCAGAGTGTTTCGACGGTGAGACATATCGCCCCTTCCTTCGCCATCTCGGTGGCTTCTTCGACGAACTGACCGCGATTTGAATCGTGCGCCTCCGGTTCATACCAATGCAGGAAGAGGATCACCGGATGCGGTCCCTTGCCCTCCGGTAAAAAGAGTTCAGCCATACGCCGATACCTGAATGGGGTCTGAAAAACAAGCAGTTGCTTTGTATATCCCTCCTCTTTCTTTTCAGCAAGCACTCGCACTTCGGTGGGGTCCAGCTTTGGATAATTCTTCATCTGGCTCAACATCGATTCCTCCGGATTTTTGCCTGATTATAGGGGGTATATCCGCTCAAAACGCCCTTCTGGGGAGGGGATTATTTTTATCAAAAATGCCCTTGACATACTAGAAAATATGTTCTAAAATCCCAACTAACGTAGGAACACTTGTTCTATTCTCGACAAGGAGGTCGAAATGAGCGCATACCGACGCAACCCACTTGGGGATGGCTTGAAACGCCTTTGGCACAACCTGCTTTACAACCGCCAGTTCAATCGTGGTGCCGCCTGGGGAGCGATGATCCTCGGCGCGTTACTGGCATTCGAGGTTTTCAACTTCAGTACAACCCAATATGCCCTGCATGACATGCTGGGCGAACTGACGTTCGCCGGGATGCGATGGTCAACCATCCTTGCCATCGCCTTCTGCGGCATCGACTTTGCAGGAATCGCACGCATCTTTACCCCCGAACAAGGGCGCGACGAACCCGCTGAAGTCTGGTATCTATTTGGTGCCTGGCTGCTTGCAGCGGGGTTTAACGCCAGCCTGACCTGGTGGGGCGTTTCTGTCGCGATCGCAAATAATGGCAACATCCAAGGGACAGCCGCACTTAATTCAGAAACCATTACCAAAGCTGTTCCAGTTGTGGTTGCCTTCATGGTTTGGTTGGTGCGCCTGTTGATCATCGGCACGTTCTCACTTGCCGGTGACCGCCTATTCACCACCGCACAAGCGAATGAATACCGGGGTTCTTACAACCAACCTCAACCGAGACCACAACCCCAGCCGCGTCCCGTCTATCAGAACCAGGCTCCGCGCCCGACCCAATATAACCAACCTGTTAATCAACCAGTCTTGAGACCTGCATCACAGATCAACCGTCCGGTCAACGCCGCGCCATCACAAAATACCTTCCGCCCGGCTCCCAAACCTGTTTCCTCGACTCAAACCTCCTTCATCCCGCCCGAGCCGACTTACCATCCCGTTTCATTCGAAGCGCGAAGCAATGAAGGAAGCGAACGCGAACGCCGTTACGACGCTTAAAGCACAAGCATCAGGTAAACAAGTAGACACTTTTTCTTTTTACAATTTCATATCAAACTTTTCGAGCCGGGTCCTTTAGACCCAGAAAAGAGACTTAGTTATGCCCCGCGCTCGTTCCACAAAAACTTATAGGCAAACAGCCGTCATCCCGCAGGAACAAGGGAGCGGCTGTTTTTCTGGCTTTGCCATTGTCCCCCTTGCAGTGATCTTTATCAGTATAGCCCTCGGAAGTGTTGCCCTACAAACCAGCCCGGTCCAATGGAATTCGATGCCCGATTCCAACTCAGCAGGCCTTTCCCCTATCTTTAGACCGGAAGTCCTCCATTGGGCTGATTCCATCCGCAAATGGGCATCCGTCTCGGACCTGGACCCGAACCTGGTTGCCACTATTATGCAGATCGAATCCTGTGGTGATCCAAGCGCAACATCCAGTGCCGGTGCGATGGGATTATTCCAGGTCATGCCGTTCCACTTCCACACCGGAGAGAATCCTTACGACCCCGAAACCAATGCCTTGCGCGGACTCAATTACCTTGCCCGCTCCCTTGCAACAGCAAATGGAGACGCCCGCCTTGCAATGGCAGGTTACAACGGCGGCATTGGTGTCATTCCCCGCGCCGAATGGACTTGGCACGCCGAAACGAAACGATATGTCTACTTTGGTCTGCCCATTTATTTGGATGCAGTCAACAGCATCAACCCTAGCCCCGCACTCAATAATTGGTATTCCAACTATGGTATCAGCCTCTGCAACCAAGCGGCTCAAAAACTAGGCTTACCCTGATCTCCCCGCCTATTCACTATTCACTTCAACACATTCAACCAAATCACAAAGGTCGTCCCATCCCCCTCCTTCGATTCAACTTTGATCTGACCACCATGCTGCTCGACGATCCATTTCGTGATGGATAGACCTAAACCGAAACCACTCACTTTCGAACGGGTGCGTGACTTCTCTGCGCGGTAGAACCGGTCAAAAATATAGGGCAGGTCTGCGGCAGGAATGCCCGGTCCTGTATCGCGGACGATGATCCGCGCCTGTTCACCAACACGTGAAAGGCTTAGGAATACCTCACCTCCCTGCGGTGTGTACTGTATAGCATTCGCCACCAAATTCAAAAAGACCTGTTTCAATCTGTCACGGTCGCCTTTAACGACAGCTTCATCAATCTGGTTGAGGTGAACCCGGACTTTGGTTCCTGCCAGGACTCTCGTCTCGGTAAAGACTTCTGTCAACAACAAGTCGAGTTCTACCCGTGAAAAATTCAAAGGCAACTTGCCCGACTCCGCCTGCGCAAGCATCAACAACCCGCTGACCAGGCGGTTTAACCTGCCCGCCTCCTGGTCAATACTGTTCAGCAGGTCTTCATCAGCTTCTTTTAGCTTACGCATCAGGTCGACATTTCCCTTGATTACGGTCAACGGGGTGCGCAACTCATGGCTGACATCCGCAAGGAAGCGCTGTTGAGACGTGAACAAAGACTCTAGGCGTTCCAACGTTTGGTTTACCGAAATGACCAACTCGGCGACATCATCTCTTACACCAGTGTGCATTGGGATGCGGCGGGATAGGTCGTCGGCCTTGTTGATCTGATCCACCGTATCTGCAATGGTTTGCAAAGGAGCAAGCGCACGCCCAAGCACAACCCATGAGCCCCACATCACCAAAGCGACGGCTACTACGGCGATCAGGGTCATGATCGAAAGAAGGTTTGTCCGTGTGGCATCCACTACAGCAAGACTGGTGCCGACTTGCAACGTTCCAATGATGCGGTTGCGCAGCCGAAGTGGAACATTCAGGACACGCAAGTGCGCCCCATCAAGGTAGGAATCCTCGTACATTGTTATACCCGAGTCCAAACCGGCGGAGTTCAACGGTTTTTCCAACGCACCGATCATGGGAGAAGAGGTGAGCAGCGTACCGTCATGGTCCCACACCTGAACATACGCACTCGAGGTCATATCCAATTGCGGGAAACTGATAAGGCTCAACCGCCCATTTGAATCAACTGAGGTGGCACGGACAATTTCGCGCGCCACCCCAGCCAGAAGCGTATCCACCTGATTAAGCAAAATAATATTGACCAACGCATAAACCGTCAAGCCAAACACGATCAATATTCCGCCCATAAATGCGGAGTAAAGCAGGGTAAGGCGCAGGCGGAGAGACATTGGCGATTGATGATTGACGATTAAGAAAAAATTGGTAACTCAAACCTTATCAGTTACCAATTTCTAATCTCCAATCAACCCATTAGGGATTCTCTCTTAAGACATAACCCACCCCGCGAACGGTGTGAAGCAAACGCGGTTCATTCTCGGCTTCCAGTTTCTGGCGCAGGTAACGGATGTATACCTCGAGCACATTGCTCTCACCGCCAAAATCGTACCCCCATACACGGTCGAAGATCACTTCACGAGTCAAGACCTGCTTGGGATGGCGAAGGAATAACTCAAGCAATTCATATTCCTTTGCGGTCAACGCCACAGTTCTGTTCCCGCGTGTCGCCTGGCGGGAGCCGGTATCCAATGAGAGGTCGGCGAACTTCAAAACAGGAATCCGCTCTGGCTGGGTACGGCGAAGAAGCGCACGCACACGGGCAAGGAGCTCATCGAGGTTGAACGGCTTGACCATGTAATCATCCGCACCCGCGTCCAAACCCTGAATGCGGTCCTGAACCGTGTCTTTCGCTGTCAGCATCAAAATAGGGATCGACCCACCCTGACGCAGGCGATGACAGACCTCAAGCCCGTCCATGCCAGGTAGCATCCAATCCAACACAACCAGATCGGGGGTGTGATCACGGGCAGCAATCAAACCCATACGCCCGTCTGTGGCGGTATCCACCGTGTAACCTTCGTAAGCCAGGCCCCTTTGAAGCATTTTCAATATGGCCTGGTCGTCTTCAATGATAAGGATTCGCTCGTTCATGGTGTCGCTCCTTGACAAAAATATACCATAAATTCATACTGTTCAAACGCTCTTCAAGTTCCGTATTGCACCACTAAAATCTTCTGGATAGTCCGCTTGGATCCCCAAAGTCTTACCTGTTTTCGGATGAGTGATGGTTAAAAAATATGCATGCAAGGCGGGTCGGGCAATGATCTCTGTTTGCGGGGCGTAATACAGAATGTCCCCCAGCAAAGGATGCCCGATCGCGGAGGCGTGGACCCGAATCTGGTGTGTTCTTCCCGTCACCGGTGACGCCTCGACCAGCGCTCCAGCCTGGTAGCGTTCCAGCAGCCTGAAGCGGGTTTCAGAGCGGACTCCGTCCCGGTCATCCACTACAGTGCGGTGTCTACGCCCCACGTTCACCCGGAGCGGGAATTTCGTCACTTTCTCTTCCCAGCCTGGTGTACCATTAACCAACGCATGATAGACCTTCAAAACCTCATGCATTTCGAACTGGATGCTCAATGAGCGATGCGCTTCTGCAGTTAATGCAAACAAAATGATCCCACTCGTCATTTTGTCGATTCGATGCACAACCCATATCCGGCCATGCTCCTCTTCAAGCCTCTTCAAAAGAAAGGGTGCATCCCTATCCCATCCCTCTGGCAGGACGGGCAACCCCGGCGGTTTATTGATCGCGAGTATAAAACTATCTTGATAAAGTATCTGCATCTTGTGTGACGGGAGGGGGGCTTTTTGAGGATAATTTCCTGGCATAGCCAGAATGCGAAACCCCAATGCGCAGGCAAATCACCAAGCCACCCAAAAAGAAAAAACTGTATGTCAATATAAAGAAGAGGAAATATAGACCGGCAAAACAATAGAAATCAAAAGCCGAGATCTCATAAGAAAACCATTGGGCATAGGTAATACTGCCGGTAATCCCGCCCTTTTCGCGATATGCTTTTAGCAAATGCCAATTTCTGAAGTGCCGCATATGGACCGTCACTTCCATCAGAAGCAACATTCCAAGAAAAAAGGAATACCCCCACCCGGCATCAAACATTCTGACAGTGACAAACCAGATAAAGGGAATGGCAAGTTCAAAAAGGATTAAAAATAAAACATGCCGCTTTGAGACTCTTGCCTGAGTATCGATATCCTTTTGAAAAACAGGATTCAACTCCAAACTTTTCTCGAACCGGATCACCCCAGCTTCCTTATATCTTTTCGCAGCAGCCAGGGTCATGTAATAATCGCTGATATACAATCCAAGCCATAAGACCATGCCGGGATACGGAGATTCGACCAACCAGGATTCCATACTGTAACCTCTGTACAATTTTACCCTTTCGTAGTTGAATTCCCCATGCGCTGGTACTAATCTAAAACTCTCTCACTTTCTAGGAATACCGGGAGATGACGACTTGAATTTAGAGGCAATATGACATTCTCTTTACTCAAAAAAATACGACACCAATGGCATCAATGGCTTGAAAGACGACGTAATGCCGAACTCATGCGGATTCAGGAACGCCTCAACCAGGAACAATGGCGTAACTCCCTTGCAAACCGGACGCATGATTCCGACCTGGCTGCTGGATACAACCTAAGCCATTTCAATACTATGCAGTAAAATCCTGGTTATGGAAGAACAATCCGCAAACAACCCATTCCTGATTGACTCACTCAACCATCCGCTTGCCGTACCCATTCGCAAACTTCTCACACGCGAAGGAAGGCGTGAACTCGGTCAGATCCTTATTGACGATGAGGAAAACATCCTGCAAGCGCTCGAAGCAGGGGTTGAGATTGACTCGGTCTACTTTGCAGGCGACGAGGTCATCTCAGATTTACTTCGCAAAAAGGTGACAGCAGGGGCGACCATCCACGAAGTAGCCAAACGAACCACTAAAAAAATATTCGAAAACGATAAGATATCACGCATCTTTGCTATTGCACAAACGCCCAAACCCGTTGGTTTGGATGCCCTGCAGTCCATAAAAAAAGATATCGTTGTTCTTGAAGACTTAAGCATTTCTGGCAATATAGGCAACATCACCCGTACATCGCTGGCACTTGGGGTTGGCGGCATCGTTCTTTTGAACATGGACTCTGTCGACCTGTATGACCGCCGCCTAATCCGGGCGAGCCGGGGCTACCTTTTCTCGCTACCCATGATCACCGCCTCCACAACGGACTTTCTCAACTATTGCAAAAAGAACCAGGAAACCCTCCTGGCAATGGATATGAAAGCGGATAAAACCATCGATGATATTGCTTCCGCCTCAAATCGCATGTTAATTGTCTTCGGTAGCGAAAAGGAAGGGTGCTCTCCCGAGGTCGAATCAGCTGCCACATTGCGCGCGCGAATCCCGATCAGCCCCCAAGTTGAGTCTCTAAATGTTTCCGCCTCGGCGGGAATCACGATATACAGTCGTTGGAAATTCAATCAAAAATAAATCCCCGCCTCTTTTTATGCGACGGCTGGATTAAGAGAATAAAGCAAATACGCCGATAAAGGTCAATACATACCCAGTGACAAGCGCCGACCAGATGAAGGCGATGATTCCAATTACCAACGCTGCGAACGCCATGTTCCGATTGGCTTCCTTTGCACGAAGGGAGGCCCCGCCCAGGATGGCGCCGATCAGAGGCAGGATTCCCGCTAGGCACATCAATGCCTGGGCAATATACCAGGCTGGGTTGTTTTCCATGTAAGCATCAAAGTTATTCGGGTTGCTGACAAGAATGGAAACGCAACAGAAAAACATCGAAGAAAGGGATAGCAACAGAGCCGCAAGTGGTCGATTCGATTTCTTAAGTGTTACAGGTTGTTGTTCCATGCTGATTCCTATCTTTTGACTTTGATTAATAAATAAGAACCGCCTGTTAAAGGCGGTTCTTATTT
>CAZYLM010000108.1:0-8885 GCA_964648645.1 uncultured Anaerolinea sp. | reverse complement strand
TTTCAACCAACAAGACATCCTTCCAGCCAAATTTTGTGAGGTGATAGAGAACACTTGCTCCAACGATCCCCCCGCCGATGATGACCACCTGGTAATGAGACTTCATAAATGACTAGGCTCCTGAATCTATTTAACTTTTGTGTACTATCAAGGCTGTTTTTTAACAACGTTTCCATAGCTTATCACTAAAGTAACTTTGTCTAACGCATGAATATCCTCAAGCGGATTTCCTGCCAATGCAATGACGTCCGCTGCTTTGCCCGGTTGCAGGGTGCCAATGTCTTCCCACCCCATGCTTTCTGCCGCCCAGGATGTCGCTGCTTGAATGGCTTGCATCGGCGAGCAGCCATAATCGACCAGCGTGCGAATTTCATCGGGCAATGCATCGAAGCGCACATCTCTCATAAAACTATCCGTGCCGGCCACTATCCTTAATCCAGCTTTGAGCGCATATTCCATTGAAGCATGTTTTTGTTCGAGATATTGCTTTTGGCTGGCGTAACCTTGTTGGGCAGTGTGAGCGATTCCCGGATCAGAATGTTTGGATTGCTGCTCATACCACTTCAAATATTCCTGAGACATGTTGATCGTCGGAGTCCAGGTGATCCCTTTTTGGGCGGCAAGATCGATCTCTTCCGGTGTGGGTGTGCCGTGCTCGAAAGTGTCCACACCTGCTTCGATCGCCATGCGCTGCGATGGATGCCAGATGGTGTGGCAGCAGACCTTTTTTTCGAGGCGGTGCGCTTCATCCACGGCGGCGTTGAGTTCCTCTTGGGTCAGATCCTGTTTATCGTTGGCGATCTTGATAAAGTCCGCCCCTGTGCGGACCTCCTCCCGCACCGCGCGGCGAAAATCATGCGGGCCATCGGCTTGATTCGACAAACCTGCCAGGTTATGACAATGTCCGCCGGTGGGTATGATCAAACGCCCCGACAAATAGAGGCGGGGACCGGGAATAAGTCCCTTTTTGACCGCACGTCTTACGTCGAACATGATATCGTTGACCGAGCCAGTGTCACGCAATGTGGTCATGCCGGACAGGAGCGCTTTACGAATATTGCCCGCAGCGAGTAACGCAACCATGGCTGGCGGATAGGTGCTGACCCCGTCATAATCATCTGTATAGGTTGCCAGGTCGGGTTCTTCATAATAAAAGGTTGGATGACAGTGCATGTCGATCAAGCCAGGTAACAGGGTTGCATCGGGCAGGTCAATTACTTGCGCTTCAGGCGGGAAAGCGGGAGCGGATGCCGCGGCCCCCACATACGCAATCTTTTCCCCGGCAATTGACACCAGTCCTTGACGAATGGGTGGACCGCCAAGACCATCAATCAGAACTTTGGCGCGGATAATGATATTTACATCAGCCATCGAAATCTCCTTATACTGCCATGTAACTACTCGTCACACGAATAAGTTTAAATAAAAGGGAAGCAGAATCATAACCGCTTCCCTTTTGGTCCTTTATGGGATTCTTTACTTTACCAGCAAACAAGCTGCTTGATGCCCGGCTCCAACCTCAGCCAAAGATGGATCAATCGTTTTACATGCATCCATCGCCGCGGGGCAACGCGGATGAAAACGACAACCGATTGGCAGGTTGATCGGGTTGGGTGTTTCGCCACTGAGAATCACCATCTTGCGGCGTTGGTGCGGGTTCGGTGCAGGTACAACGGACAGCAATGCCTTTGTATACGGGTGCTGCGGATTTTTCAATACATCTGCCGTGCGCCCGATCTCAACAATCCGACCGAGATACATCACTGCGAGCCGGTCTGCAAAGTGGGCCACTGTGCCAAGGTCATGCGTGATGAATAGAATACTGATCCCGCGTGAGCGCTGCAAGCCAATGAGCAGATTCAATATCTCAGCACGGATCGAAACATCCAGCATCGAAACAGGCTCATCCGCCAGCAGGAGTTCAGGATTCAACACCAAGGCGCCTGCAACCACCACACGTTGGCGCTGTCCTCCTGAGAGTTCGTGCGGGTAACGTAAGAGATAATCCTCCGCCGGGCGCAATCCCGCCTCTTCAAGCGCGCGTTTGACACGATCGTGGCGTTCTTGTACATCACTGATCAAACCATGCACGATCAATGGCTCCGCAACAATATCGTAGATTGTCGATCGTGGATTCAGCGACTCGTAGGGGTCTTGAAACACAATCTGCGCGCGTTGCCGTAATTGTTTCAACGAAAGGGATTTGCCGACGCTCTGCCCCTTGAACAGAATTTCACCGCCGGTTGCTTTTTCCAGCCCGATCAGCGTTCTTGCGATCGTTGTCTTTCCGCAGCCTGATTCGCCGACCAGAGCCAGTGTCTCACCTTTTATCAGCGTGAACGAAACTCCATCAACGGCACGGACGACCTTTGATGTGCGGCGAAGCGCCATATCCAATACGCTTTGGCGCATCGAGAAATGCTTGAACAGAGACCTGACCTCCAGAATCAATTCCGTGCTCATCGTTCTTTGGTCTCCACATTCAGCAAATGACACGCCGCTACATGCCAAATATCATCTTCCGATATATCGACCAATCCAGGTGCAACTTGTGTGCAGATATCCATACTCTTATAACAGCGCGGGTTGAAGCGGCAGCCCGGCGGCAAAGCGTTCAGACGCGGCGGTGTCCCTGGGATGGTTGCAAGTTCCCGCTTTGCTTCATCATTCTCGGAGCGATTCAAGTCCGGGAATGCTTCGAGCAGGCGTTGGGTGTATGGATGTTGCGGCTCGTTATACACGCGTTCTGCAGAGCCATATTCTGCAACCTTGCCTCCGTACATCACCACCACACTGTCGCACATCTCCGCCACCACGCCGAGGTCGTGGGTGACCATCACGATCGCCAGCCCCAGTTTTTGCTGAATCTCTTTGAGCAATTCCAGCACTTGTGCCTGGATCATCACATCCAATGCAGTGGTCGGTTCATCGGCAAAGAGCAGACTCGGCGAACACGATAGCGCCATTGCAATCATCGCACGTTGACGCATCCCGCCCGAATATTGATGCGGATATTGGTCGCGCCGTCCGCGTGGAATGCCAACCAATTCAAGCAACTCGCCCACACGCTGTTCCGCCGCATCCCGTTCCATCATTTTATGTAACAGAATCGCCTCGCGGATCTGGTCGCCGATGCGCATCACCGGGTTGAGCGCATTCATCGCACCTTGAAATACGATCGCCATATCGGTCCAGCGATGGGCACGCATATCACGCTCGCTCAACTGGAGCAGGTCGTTGCCTTTGAAAATAACATTGCCCGCTGTGATGCGTCCATTCCCGGGCAGAAGCCGCATGACGGACATCAGCGTCGTCGTCTTGCCGCACCCAGATTCACCCACCAGCCCAACGGTCTGCCCCGGCAGAACATCAAACGAGATATCTTCCAGTGCGCGTGCAATTTGTTTATCAGCAAGTTGAAATTCGGTCGTCAGATTACGGACGGAGAGCAGAGGTGTTTGTCCTGTGTTTTGTCGCGGCGCTTCATTCATTTGGACCTCTTGTCTGCTGCTATTGCAACCATGCCTTGTCCACCCTCGAGGTGATGACCCGTTATGCGTGGGTTGAGCATTTCCTCCAATACGTTGCCAAGCAGAACACAACCGAGCGTGACCCATACGATCGCAAGACCGGGCGGAAGAAAAAACCACCATGCGCCATTGGTGACCGCGCTGCGATCGAAGGCAAAGTTGAGCATGGCGCCCCACGAAGGCTTCGTCGGATCGCCGAGCCCCAGAAACGCCAGCCCTGATTCGATAAGGATCGCCACGGAGAGCACCAGCACCGTGTTCGCCACAATAAGCGGCATGATCTGCGGCAGGATATGCCTGCGGATAATGTGGAAGTGCCCTGCTCCGATCGCGCGCGCACGGTCTACAAACTGCCGTTCTTTGATCGTCAGCACCTGCGAACGGATCAAGCGTGCGGTACTTGTCCAATACAACAAGCCGATAACGGCAGTCAGCACCACCAGTGGCGAGATATCCAATTCCAACTGGCGCACGGTGGCAACCAGGATAAGCATGAGCGGAAGGTCAGGAATAACCAGCAGGATATCGGTGATGCGCATGAGCAGGTTATCCAAATGTCCGCCGAAATAACCCGCAAGTATCCCGAACAGACTGCCGACGAACATGGCAATAAAGCCCGCCAGAAAACCAACGCTCAATGAAATACGCGCACCGTAGATCAACTGGGTCCAAATATCGCGGCCGGCGTCGTCGGTGCCAAGCGGTTTGTGAACAGAGGGCGGGGCAAAGGTCAAGCCGCGACCGTTTTCGTCGCGGATGATCTCAGTGGGCTGGTAATGAGTCAGCAGAGGTGCGCATACAGCGACGATGATCGCCGTCAGAACCAGGAATGCGCCTAAAAGTCCAAGTTTGTTGCGGCGGAACGCCTTCCAAAAATCCCCCAGGTTGCGCTTGAAGAGAGTCCAGTGTTCGTTCACGTCAAGATTCCTTTACGCGTGGATCAAGCACAACATATAACAGATCTGCCGCCATGTTGGCGATAATGACGCTCACCGCCAACAGAATGAACGCGCCCTGCAATAGCGGATAATCCTGTTTGAGGAGTGCGGTCTGGAACAGCTTTCCAAGCCCGTCGTAAGAGAACACCGTCTCGATGTAGATGGCACCCGAGACGGTGAAGCCAAGATTGAGTGCGATGAGGGTGACGATGGGAAGCATGGCATTACGCAGGGCATGCCTCCACAAGACCTGCCAATTGCTCATGCCTTTGGCTTTTGCAGTCAGAATGTAATCTTCACTCAGCACCTCAAGGATCGATGAACGCATGATGAGCATGTACTCGCCTAAATATAAAATAGTGAGGGTCAGGGTGGGTAGAAAGAGGTGGCGTGCAAGATCGGGCAGCACCGTGTGCAACGGCTTGCCGGTATTCTCAGGGCTGACGATCCCCGCGGTGGGCAGTCCAAACCATGTGCTGCCCGCTGCCAGCAGAATAATCCCCAACCAGAATGTGGGGATCGCCCATGCTATCAACGAGAATGTGAGCGCGGCAATGTCAATGGGGGTCTTGCGTTTCCAACCCGCCATCAAACCAAGGAAGACCCCTAGGAGGATCGCAAGGATTTGCCCCAAGCCGATAAGCAAAACGGTATTCCATAGCTTTGACATCAACACTTCACTGACGGGGCGACGAAGCGACCAGGAATAACCCAAATTGCCCCGTGACCATTGACCAAAGGCATCCAATAGCTGATCGGGGAAGACAGGTTTATCAAGCCCGAATTGTTCACGTAAGGCTTGTTGAACTTCCGGCGAAATTCTTATACCCCGCCCGATCACCGAGCGAACGGGATCGCCAGGTAGAACGCGAAAGAGCATGAAGTTGATGATGAAAACGATCAGGATCGTTAGCAACGACATGCCAAGTTTGCGAAGTAGGTAAGTACGTCGATTCATAAAAAATAATGAATTCGTCGCGAGAACGGTGCGGCGAATTCATTGAACGCTGTCTATTTTACGAGCTCGACGTTAAGCAGAGACTCTGCTCCTTCGATTCCGCGCAGAGATACGATGAAGCCTGTAAAACGGTCTGAGCGATACGCCTGCAGCATATCCCAATGAACAAGAGGGATGTAGGGGCGGTCATCGAAAACGAACTCCTGCATCTTCCAGATCGCCTGCTGGCGTTCATTCTTATCGACAAGTTGCTGTTGGTCAAGATATAGCTGGTCGTAATCAGGATTGTGATAACCGCTGTCACTCCAGCCGCCTTCCACGTATTGATCGGTTGTTAGCACACTGAGGATGAAATCGGGATCGGGGTCAGGCCACCAACTCCAGATGATGAGATCGTAATCGCCCACGCCTGTGGTCCCTGCGATCAGGCTGTCTTCATCCATGGCCTCGGCATTGAGTTTCATGCCAGCCTCCTGGAACCAGCCAACCAGCATATCTGCCATGCGGGCATACACCGACTCAGTCGTGGGGAATTGCAGACGGAATTCAAGGCGCTGGTCGCCTTTGGCTCGCACGCCGTCACTGCCAAGCGCATACCCCGCCTTGTCCAGTATGCGATTTGCTTCATCAACATCGAAGGGGATGTCTTTTATATTGGGGTTGTGCCAAAATCCGCCACCCATGGCCGGTCCAATGATGGTTTCGGCAGGTTGTGCCAATCCCTGAAAAACGATATCAACAAAATCCTGCTTGTTGATGGAATGAGCCATTGCGAGCCGCACCGCAGGATCTGCCAGTGCTGGATTTGTTTTCGGCGCAGGGTCATAATTTGGGTCCACAGAGTTTATGATCAATTCGTAGAAGTAGTAGTTGGGGGCCGCAGCGGTCTCTACATTTTCAAAACTTTTCACGGTTTCATAAGCGCTGGCGGGTACGCTTGTAAGTACGTCAACCTCACCGACTTTGAGTGCCTGCACCATGGCGTCCGCATTGTCGTAGGTTTGGAAGATGATACTGTCGATCTTTGGTGCGCCATCCATGTAGTCTTTGTTGGCATCCAGGATGACCACGCCCGTATCCTTGTCGAAGGTTTTGAACTTGAATGGTCCCGTGCCCATTGGATTATCGTTCGGGAAATTTTGGAGGTCTTCGGCGCTGGTGAAGCCTTCAAAATCAGGTTTGTAGAAGGCATACAAATATGATGCGCGGTAATCCATATTACCGATCGGGTATTCAGTGACAATTACCACAGTAGCCGGGTCAGGTGCAGTCACTTCACTGAAACCGGCTGTATAGCTTGACAATGTTGCCCAGCCCTCAGGATCCTTCATAATGGCGTTGATCGCCCAGGCGACTTGATCGGCTGTCAGCGGCTCTTCGTTGTGCCACTTGACCCCTTCTTTCAGATGATAGGTCCAGGTGAGACCGTCTTCGGATACTGACCATTCCTTAGCCAGCGAACCAACATAGCTGCCATCGGCGGCTTGCGTGGTCAATGTGTTGTAAATCAAATGAAAAATGGTATACGACTCGCCTAAAAATGCATAAGCGGGATTGAGTGTGTCAGGTTTTCCAGACCACCCGATGTGTATGACCGCATCTCCACCTTCATCTGGAGACGGTTCTGTAGCTTGAGACATTTCTGTATTTGCGCCACCGCAGGCGGTAACGACCAGTGTGATCATTACCATAAACACAAACAGCTTATAAACGGGTCTGGATTTAATATGCATCTATTTCTCCTTATCAAACTTAAAGGTTTTGAAAATTTCACTAAATTGCATATATATGATTATGGGGCTTCCCCTGGCTGACCAGTTCTGTTCATACCAGCACTATTTCCGTGACTTTCCCCAAACGAGGTTCTATCTTTCGTTTGATCCGGCTTTGACTCCGTTTCGCTGGATCATTTCGTACCAAGGTTGAAAGTATCCTGAATAATTATGTCACAGATTCCTTAAAATTGCGAGCACCCTAAGAAAATATGAGTAGTTGAGCATTACTCAAGCCAGTCTCTAAGACCGTATCATGGTTCAACCCAGGATAAGTGGCTTGGTGTGCAATATCCTTCTTGAATTTATGGAGACGAAGTTGATGATCTCAGAGAACGACCGTTCTTTGAACTTAGGCATTGAAGGTATTATTGGGCATGGGTATACACTTGATTTTGAAACGTACAACAATGGGGTTTTCTAATCAAAAAGAGCCACGTAGTTGATCGCACTGACTCCTTATTTCAAGATTTGTCAGGGATAAATTTTCGTGTGTAATGGGTTCGTTTATCCCCGATTTGTGTTACCCGGTCTTTGGGCAGATCAATATATGCCTCGATTTACTCAATCTGCCCGGCAAGGTGGAATTGCCATGTCAAAACAATTTACTATGACTCATGAGCGAGTACGCTTAAATTATGCTGTCGGGAGCTTTTGGAGAATGTGATTGAGTGACGGGCATATTTATGAAAGGTTGTTGAAATTTATATTGGGCTTGGGGTTTTATAAGAGCGAAAAAATGAGCGTCATAAGGTAGGTATTCAAAGTACAGTGACTTTAATTGGTTTCTACGAGACGAGCACTTAAATCTTGCTGCATTTAGTGATAACCTATCTTGGTGCTACTAGGCACTGCGTTCTATTGTGACAACCTGCCGAAGACGAGATTGAGATGGGCTTGAGTAACGATAGGAAATCCGCAGAGAATTCTGGCATTCTTATTATTTCTCTGCAGGCTCCATATCCCTTGAAGTGAAGGCTTCTTTATTTTAGATATTCATCCAGTTCTGAGGGACTTGTCTTTTCGAGCCAGTTACAGACATCCATAGTGTTCTCCAAGAAAGATCCATTTTCAACGAATTTCTTGTCGAACAATGCGCTACCTATGGTAAAGCCCCATGCGCCTGCTTTCCATACTTCAGCCAGGCGCTTGTAAGAGTCGATAGAACCCGCTGATACGATCGGGACATTTGTGGCTTTTACCACTTCGCCCAATAATTGGGGGGCATCGCCAACATACCGATAACTAAGCAGGTCCATCCCCTGCACACCCTGGCTCTCCAGAAATTTTGCGTGTGCAACGATTTCATCAATGGATCCATCCAAAATGCTTGGGTGGCTGTGAACATGCCCGGGGAATGGATAGTACTTAATGGGTTTGTCTTTCAAATATTCGAGGATCGAAGCGAAAAACACAGTCCCCATTAGGATGTCAAATCCAGCATCGACGGCGATCTTCGCCCCCCGCAGCCCCTCTTCTTCGGACAAGCTTACTACTTCAAGGTAGGTTGTCTTCCTTGCACCTTTCATCTCAAGGACCAGGGCTTTCATTTCATCGGGTGGCAATCCCACATCTTTAAATCCCCAATGATCTACAGGTGCGTCTTTACAGGCTCGGAAAATCTCCAACGCATCCTTCACCGTTGTGTCATTGTAGGTGAGCATCAGTATGAAAGCGGGCTTCATGT
>CAZYLM010000107.1:0-8887 GCA_964648645.1 uncultured Anaerolinea sp. | reverse complement strand
TTACCAAGGAACCCATGAAGAAACTTACCATTCTTGCCATATTGCTTGCCCTCACCCTCACTGCTTGTTTTCCACGCCGAAAACCCGCCCCCCTCAGTGCAGATGCCCCTTTAGATAATGTACCAGGCATCGTCGGCTCGTTTGCACTCAATGCTACCGACCCCACCGGCGAACAATATGGTGGCACGCTCACAATCTTTGAAGGCGAAGCACCAAATAAATACAATTTGCAATGGCTAGTTTCCGGGGATATCCAGGAAGGCACCGGCACGCTCGAGGGAAATCAATTGACCTTTACCTGGCAGAGCCTCTCCGGGACCGACCAGTACCTTTCCGGTCATGGTGTTTATACAGTAACGGTTAATGGAGAGCTTTACGGCGAACGCTACATCGATGGAGTGGAAGGACCAGGGATAGAATCAGCATATCCGAATCCGAATTGATAATAAGGCACTGGACCCATCCCTGGGTCCAGTGCCTTATCTAAAACGTTAAGATTCCACAGCTTGCACCCATTTGAGGGTGGTGCTATAATCCCGGCAATTCCCCAGACGCTTTATAACCGAATCATTTGAGTGCAAGTCTTGAAACCTTTACGCCTGCCATCTGAAAAGAACATTTTGATCGAAACCCCAATCTCAAACGTAACATCCTAAGGAAACCCACCAGCCCACAGCGGGGACTGGTCTTTTCGCATTCCCATTCCAATCATTCCAAAAGAGAAAAACATGAAAATACTTGAACTGGAGAACGAGCCTCTATCGAAATTGCGCAACCTGGCGAAAGGACTAAACATCCAAAACGCCAACCGTCTCAAAAAAGAAACCCTTGCCATGATGATCCGCGAGGCGGAGGCGCAGAAGGAAGGCATCGAACTGCGTGGCGGCATTCTGGAGATCATGAGCGAAGGCATCGGCTTCCTGCGGGCAACCAACTACCGCATCAGCGACCAGGATGTGTACGTCTCACAGGCACAATTGCGCAAGTATGACCTTCGCGCCGGGGACCTCGTCATCGGTCAGGTACGCCCACCGCGCGAAAGCGAACGCCATTTCGGCTTGCTGAAAGTGGAATCGATCAACGGGCTCGACCCCGACGACGCCTCCAAACGAACAGTTTTCGAGAACCTTACCCCGATCTTTCCTGACAAACGCTTTGATCTTGAGACAGATGGCAAAACCCTCGCCCCACGCCTGATCAACTTGATCGCACCCATCGGCCGGGGCCAGCGCGGCTTGATCGTCTCGCCGCCCAAAACGGGGAAAACAACAATTCTCAAACAAATCGCGAATTCAATTTCAACCAAATACCCTGATGTGCATTTGATCATCGCCCTGATCGGCGAACGCCCTGAAGAAGTGACCGACATGGACCGTTCGGTGGACGCCGAAGTGGTCGCCTCGACCTTTGACGAGCCCGTCACCTCGCACGTCCGTACAGCAGAACTCGCCTTAGACCGCGCTAAGAGATTGGTCGAGATCGGCCGTCATGTAGTAATCTTAATGGACTCGATCACCCGCCTCGCGCGCGCCTATAACCTTGTGGTCAACCCCTCCGGGCGCACACTCTCCGGCGGTATGGACCCATCCGCGCTGTACCCGCCCAAACGTTTTTTCGGTGCGGCTCGTAACGTGGAAGAAGGCGGGTCGCTGACCATCATCGCCACCTGCCTCGTCGATACCGGCTCCCGCCTCGACGATGTGGTCTACGAAGAATTCAAAGGCACCGGTAACATGGAATTGCACCTCTCGCGAAAACTGCAGGAACGCCGCACCTTCCCCGCCGTGGACATCGAACGCTCGTCCACCCGCCGCGAAGACCTGCTGCTCGGACCCGACCTGCTCCAGCGCGTCTGGCTGCTGCGCCGCATGTTCGTGCAGATGACCTCTCCCCAGCCCAGCGGCGCAGGCATGGACCCGTCGGTGGCGACAGAGGCGATCCTGACCCGGCTGGAAAAATCGAAGAACAATATAGAGTTTTTAGAAAACCTAACTAGAGACGCATAGTCTGCGAAGTCCGGCGCAAAGTAAACCTTGCGCTACTGTGCTACCGAATATGAACCTCCTCGACCGACTCAAATCCCTCATTCCTGCGCGAAAGAAACAGGCAGTGACTGAAGAACAGGCTCAGCCCGTTTCAGCTGTGGACGAACCAGGCACCACGCCGCGCAAGGAAAAAAAGACAGACCACTTCACCCTCATCAGTTGGGCAGTGACGGCTGTACTCGTGGTTGGTTTGCTCGGAGGGACGCTCTACTATAAAAGCACGTTGCCGCCCACCGTCCTCACCGTCCCTGCGGCCACCGAAGAAGCCACGACAGGTGAAACATCACCGGCACCACAGGCAGGCTCGGGCGGAGAGGGAACCGGGTTCCTTCCCACCATTTTCCGTAAATTGCAGGTCAAGACCAACATCCCCGAACGTCCGCGTTATGACCCTGAAACCTATCGCGTGGTGCGCGGCGATTCGATGTATCGCATTGCAGAATTGTTCAAGATCAAATCCGAAACGATCCTGTATGTCAATTCACAACTGGACGATAACCCGCACAGTCTGCGCCCCGGCATGGAATTGCAAATTCCGCCCGAGGACGGGTTGTATTACGAATGGAAAGATGGCGATACCTTCGAAACCATCGCAAAGAAATTCTTCGCCGAGCCCGACGATATTATCGACTTCCCGGGCAATCAGATCGACCTGACTGACCCCAAGGTCGAACCCGGCACTACTGTGTTCATCCCCGGCGGTTCGCGTGAACTGCGCAACTGGGCGGCGGACTTACAGACCGCAGCGCGCGGCGTGAATACCGGCACGGGCGGCGCAAACGCATCGAACGTCTGCGGGGGTGGTCCGGTGGGCACAGGTTTTGGCTGGCCCGCAGATGACCACACCTTATCGGGCAATGCCTACGGGCCAGGACATCTCGGCATCGACATCAGTGCACCCGAAGGCTCGAATGTTTACGCGGCAGGTACGGGCGTGGTCACCATGGCGGCGGGTGGATGGAATTACGGTTATGGCAATGTGGTACAGATCGACCACGGAAATAATTACGTGACGGTTTACGCCCACTTGAGCACCATCCTGGTTTCACAGTGTCAGACCGTTGGTCAGGGCTCCGTCATTGGGCTTTCGGGCAATACCGGGAACTCATTCGGCGCGCACCTGCACTTTGAGATCCGCGTCGGCGGCTCGAACATCAACCCATACGATATAGTTCAATAACGATACAGACCTGACAGGTTTTTGAATCCTGTCAGGTCTTTTTATTTCTATGAACGAATCCTCCCTCAAAAAAAAACTTGCGAAATTAAACCCCGGCGGTATCCGTTACTTCGATACCATCGGCTCGACCAACGATGAAGCGTTGGCATGGGCGGCAGATGGTGCGAAAGATTTCTCGCTTGTGATCGCGGACGAACAAACGCAGGGACGCGGGCGGCTTGACCGGAAGTGGTTCACACCGCAAGGAAGCGCCATCGCCATGAGCCTGATCCTGCATCCCTCCGCGCTCCTGCGCCCGCATCTCTCGCGGACCGTGGGACTGGCAGCCCTCTCGATCTCTGATGCCTGTTTAGAGCTTGGTCTGTCTGCCAAGATCAAATGGCCCAACGATATTCTTTTAGATGGCAGAAAAACTGCGGGTGTCCTGGTTGAAACCGTCTGGTCGGGCTATGAAGCAGACTCATTGGTTATTGGCATGGGGATCAATGTAAGTAAGCTCTCCAACCCGCCCGCAGAGTCGCTTCGCTTTCCCGCAACGAGTCTGGAAAACGAACTTGACAAAGTACCCGATCGGGAAGATGTCATCGTTCTAGTCCTGAATGCTTTCCAACGACGGCGAAATGAGATCGCTGGCGAAGGCTTCATCTCATCGTGGGAGGAAAGGCTGGCGTTCCTTGGAGAGGTGGTTCAGGTCAGTTCGGAAAACAAGGAAAAGGTTGTCGGAAGGGTTGAAGGCTTGGAATTGGACGGAAGCCTGCGTCTACGCGACGAACATGACAAAATCGTAAGCATCCGCTTTGGGGATGTCAGCCTGCGCCCCTCTGCGTGATATACTCCTGAAAAACGAGGCATCCATGGATCAGTTTAACGATCTTCGAAACGAAGCTTCAAAGCAATATGAAGAGGAATCGCAGGCGATATACCGACCCGCGGCTGGTACCATCGCGGCATCGGGTGGGCGGTCAAAAAGAATCCTCGGCATGACGTCTGTCCAGCGCTTCATTATCGTCGTCATGCTAATGATGACCACCTGCGCGCTCGGGTTCCTCTGTCTGTTCCTCACGGGAAGAATCGGGTTCTAGCGTGATCAGCCAAAAATAAACGGGCGATGGAAAAGAATCCATCGCCCGTTCTTGATTCATGCTCACACCAACTTCGGCTGGGCTTCGGCTTCCTGCTCTTCCAGCTTCGCCCCCGCCTTCTTTAGATCATCCGCAGAGATGCGCGCGATCGACGCCACACTATCGCCTTCCTGCGGCTTGATGAGGTGAACACCCTTCGTCGCCCGACCGGATTGCTTGATATCCTTCACTTTCAAGCGGATCGCAACCCCGTTGGATGTCATGATGGTCAGGTCGTCATCCTTCTGGATGACACGTGCTGCGGCGATCTTGCCGATCTCTTTGATGGCTTTCTGGTCGATCGTGGAAATGCCACCTGTAGCGCGTCCCTTCGGGGAATATTCCTTCAATGGGGTTTGTTTACCGAAACCGCCCGTGGTCACAACCAGCAATGAGCCGTCTTTTTCGACCACATCCATACTGGTCACCACATCGTCCTTCTTTAATTTGATACCCTGTACGCCTGCCGCCTGCCGCCCCATCGCGCGGACTTTATCCTCGCTAAAGCGCAGCGCCTGCCCATTCTCGGTGATGATAATGATCTCATCCTTGCCTGAAGTCAGACGCGCCCAGCCGAGTGTATCGCCGTCATCAAGGTTTACCGCGATCAAACCGGAAGGACGGACGGATTCAAATTCTTCCATCGAAACACGTTTGATGCGCCCGCGCGCCGTCATCATCATACAGAACTGCTTCGGCGAAAATTCACGGATGGACATCGCAGCGGTCACTTTTTCGTTCGGTCCCAGCGCGAGAATGTTGACCAGGGGGATGCCCTTCGTAGCACGGTCGAGGTCGGGGATCTGATAGACCTTCTCGGAATACACCTTGCCTTTATCGGTAAAGAACAACATCGTGTCGAGGCTGCGAGCCGGGATGAGCATCACAACTTCATCTTCATCCTTCGTCGTATGCCCCTTCACCCCACGCCCCCCGCGGCTCTGCTGACGGAATGCCGACGCAGCAACCCGTTTAACATATCCGCGATCGGTCAGGCTGATGAGCACTGATTCATCCGGCACCAGGTCTTCATCGTGGATATCTTCCTTCGCCTCGGCAGAGATCTTCGTGCGGCGATCATCGCCATATTTCTCAGCGACTTCGTTCATATCGTCTTTGATGAGCGCGAGAATCTTCTTAGGGTTGGCAAGCAAGTCTTCGAGGTACTTGATCGTTTCCGATACCTGCTTGTGCTCTTCTTCGATCTTCCAGCGTTCAAGAGCTGCCAAACGGCGCAATTGCATATCAAGGATCGCCTGCGCTTGCAACTCGCTCAACTTGAAGCGCGTCATCAATGCAGACTTGGCTTTATCGGCATCCTCTGCCTCGCGGATTATCTTGATGATGGCATCGATATTGTTAAGCGCGATCAGGTAGCCATCCAAGATATGCAGGCGGGCTTTGGCTTTGTCCAAATCGAATTGAGAACGGCGGGTGATGACGGTCTGGCGATGATCGATGAAGATCTGCAGCAGGCGTTTGAGCGGCAGGGTGCGCGGCTCACCGTCAACCAATGCCAGCATCTGCACACCAAACGTGGATTGCAGTGCCGTGTACTTATAAAGCTGGTTGAGCACTTTCTTGGGCTGAGCGCCGCGTTTGAGTTCGATCACAATGCTCATGCCGCGTTTGTCAGATTCATCGCGCAGGTCGGATATCTGATCGATCTTGTCTTCGCGCACCAATTCAGCGATGCGCTCGATCAGGCTGGATTTGTTGACCTGGTACGGAATCTCGGTAATGTTGATCTGATACTTACCCGCCTTTTCCTCTTCGATATGGGCGATACCCCGCATCACAATGCGTCCGCGCCCAGTGCTGTATGCCGAGTTGATCCCTTCTGTACCCACGATCATGCCGCCGGTCGGGAAGTCCGGCCCGTGCACGAACTTCATCAAGTCTTCGACGGTCACGTCTTCGACCTTGTCATAATTTTCGATCAGGTAATTGATGGCACCGACCAGTTCGCGCAAATTCTGCGGCGGGATGTTGGTCGCCATACCAACGGCAATACCTGAAGCACCGTTCAACAACAGGTTCGGTAGGCGAGCCGGGAGAACGAGCGGTTCCTGCAAAGAGTCATCGAAGTTAGGACCATAATCCACGGTCTCTTTATCGAGGTCCACCAGCATTTCCTCCGCCATCTTTTGCAGGCGGGCTTCGGTATAACGCATTGCAGCAGGCGCGTCGCCATCCACCGAGCCAAAGTTGCCCTGCCCATCCACCAGCATGTAACGCATCGAGAAATCTTGCGCCATGCGCGCCATCGACTCGTAGACCGCCGAGTCACCATGTGGGTGGTATTTACCAAGGACTTCACCGACGATACGAGCCGACTTCTTGTAAGATGAGTTCGAGCGCAAACCCAGTTCATGCATCGCGTATAGTATGCGGCGATGAACCGGTTTCATGCCGTCGCGTGCGTCGGGCAGGGCACGTGCCACGATCACGCTCATGGCGTAATCGAGGTATGCCGAGCGCATCTGCTCGTCGATATCCACGGATTCGATGTTTCCAGCGATCAGGTTTTCTTCAGCCATAACAGTCCTTTTTGGGTCAAATCGCCGCCATTTTTGCGTAAAACAGGCATAAAAAGACACGAAGGCGGGTCAAAACTTCGTGTCGCATTAGATGAAGGAAGCGTATTTTTATATTGCAATTATACCACCCCGGTCCGTTTTTTGCTCTTTGGATTGACCAACCCCGGGCTGAATCTACCCCCCAAAGCGGAAGCTCCGCCTCCTCCCCGCTCGGGCCGGGTTCTGTTCATCAAAAAAGACCCGCATCCGCGAGTCTTGGTGTGCCGAAGGAGGGACTTGAACCCTCATGAGCGTAAGCTCACTACGCCCTGAACGTAGCGCGTCTGCCAATTCCGCCACTTCGGCATGTTCCTTTGATTGGCGGCTTGTATTTTATCCCATTCGGGTGGAATGTCAATGTGAGCCCTTGATCATAAAAACCATACTCCAGTATGGGAACGAATCACGGTTGAAATCCGTTAAATAGTTAATCCTTGCAAACCTGTATTGTTGAACCATTACAGTACTGAAAGGGGAGTATCTTTCCAAATAAAGAATCGTTATAGTAGGTATGAACAAAGAAAGGAGCTAAGCCATGTTCATCTTCGCAGCAGTGGTCACCTTATTCCTGCTGCTCGCCCTGGCGGGGAGCGACCTGTTCGTTGCCCAATACAGCCAGGATGAACTCAGCAACATGGGAGTTCAAGAGCAATGACGGAAGACCACCCTATTCCCTGACCCGGCGCGTCTAAAATTGCGCCGGGTTTTTTGTTCCGACTCAAACCTACCGCTCGGTAGGGAGGGGCAGATTAGGATATAATAGCCAATCAAGAGATCGCAAGGACAGCTCCCACATGGAAATCAACCCGCTACACACAAAGATCGAAAAACTCATCGAACTCCGCAAGGGGATCGTCGTAATGGAAAGCCCTGAGGGTTTTCCCATTGGGGAGTCCAATATATATATGCTTGGTCCGAACGGCGACACCCTTTGGAAGGCGGAAAAACCAAAGCCGAACACCCTCTTTACCAAGGTAAAACTCAATGAGGATGCAAGCCTTTCCACTTTCACCAGCGACGCCCAGTTCTGCGAGTTGAACTCAGAGAACGGAAAGATCATCAGCAGCTCGAACTTTCGATAACCGCCCAATGGAAGTAACATTTACCAAACTCATCGAACCCACACCCGAGGTTGCCGCCGCCCTCACCAAATGGGATAACGACCCTGCCCTCATCCACCTGATGCGACCCAACCAAAGCCAGTCCGATCTCGAAAAACAGACAGTTGTTGATCTGAATGAACTTGGTGAACGGCTGAAACATCAAACAACTTTCCTGCTCCACCTCGATGGGCGACTAGTCGGAGAGATGAGCTACCAGCAAGACCCGCCGCACCTTTACAAAAAAGATCCACCAACCGCCTGGGTGGGCATCACCATCGGTGAAGCGTCAGCCCGCGGCAGGGGACTCGGCATCCGCGCCATGCAGTTTCTCGAGGAAGAGATCAAGAAGGCGAGCTTCAAACGCATTGAGCTGGGTGTTTTCGAATTCAATGAACCCGCCCAAAAGTTATACAAGAAAATGGGGTATGCCGAGATCGGCAGGATCCCCGGGTTCACATATTGGCAAGGCAAAATGTGGACAGACGTCCGCATGGAGAAATACATTTGATGATCAAAGGCTTTCTCAACCTTCCCTGGTTTGTATGGGCTGGGGCTGCCCTTGCAGTTGCTCTCATCTATACCTTTTGGGTCCCTCAAAAGATCGCACCAGACACAAGTGGACTTCGCTTGTTGATCATCCGTTGGGCGCACCCATTGACCTGGTACCTGCTTGCACTAAATTTTGTATTACGCGGCGTTTCACCCGAATGGAACGGCGTCGCCAACATGGTTGCGGCAACAGGCGGGGCAAGCTATCTTTTATTTATGTTTACGACATTTGTGACCAAGTGATCATGGAAAAACCGCCTTTCACCTTTTTGCTCATTTTTCTTTTGTTTAGTTTTTTGTTCCTTTCCAA
>CAZYLM010000106.1:7222-8953 GCA_964648645.1 uncultured Anaerolinea sp. | reverse complement strand
GTGGCAGTCGCTTCGCCTTTCGCCTCATCAATTTCGGGGCGCAGGAACGGAACCAACGGATTGCTGGGCAACTCGGTCATGATCGTATCCAGGTCCTGACCCGTTAGAAAATGATACGAGCAAACGGCCTTGGCTGTATAGCCGGTGGCAACTTTGAAGGTGGGCAGCATATAAAAATATCCGCCAACGAGTGCAACAACGAGAAAAATACCAATTCCGAGCAGAATCTTTTTCATGAGGCTTCTCCTGATAATTTGAAATTTTTGAATTGTACGATATTAAACTTTCATGGGCGGGATGTCTAATGCCCTTCCCTGGCGGACCTTGCGCTTCCCACTGCGCTCAAAACAACCCCGCTCAGGACGATCAATCCACCGACCAGGGCGAATCTACCCATGTTTTCACCATAGAATAAAAAGACCCATATTGGGTTGAGGATCGGTTCCAGCATACCGATCAGGTTCGCCTCCAATGCCGGGATGTGTTTGATCCCCTTGGTGAAGAAGATGAACGCAACACCGATCTGAAAAATGCCGAGAAAGGCAAGGATCAGCCAGCTATTCACCGTCCAGGTTTCTTTGAGGATGAAGGGAAAACCAAAGGTCGCTGTGGCGAGAAAAGCGATCAGGTTGCTCTCTGCCGGGTTGCCATTTTTTTGTGCACGAAAGGCGGTCATCATGATCGCGCCGGTCACACCGCTGAGGATGGCGATCAGGTTGCCGTAAAAACCTTCCGGGCTGAGCTTATCGCCGAAGAAGAGCGTGAGTCCAATGAAGATAATCAGCATGGAAAGCCAATCTGTGCGCGTCGGTTTTTCGCCGAGGAACCAATAGGCAAGCAGGACGAGATAAATGGGACCCGTATATTGCAAAAAGATCGCATTTGCGGCTGTCGTTAGTTTGGTCGAAGTGATGAACAGGAACTGGGTCAGGATGAACATCCCCGCTGCCAGTAATTGCCAAAACCCAAATCGGGTCGGGAGGCGCCGAAGGTAAATGAGAAAAACGATCGAGGCGAAAGCGCTGCGGCCGGCGAGGATCGAGATTGGCTGCCAGTCCAATATTTTGACGAATAACCCGCTTGTGCTCCATAGAATGGCAGTGATCGCGAGATAAAGGATCGCCTTGCGGCGATCGGAAGAGGTATCCATGATTTTCCTTGAATTGGGATTTGACCGGCTTATTCTATCTCTATCTGATAATTCTGGAAACTTCCCCAAATGTGAGCGCCCGTACCCGAGACGTAATTCGTCGATGCCTGTGAAGGATATGGGCAATGACGGAAAGTTTGACTTTCACGGCGGGCGCCATCTCGAAGATCGTTTTGCAACTTCAATGATCTTATGGCGTATTATGATTATACTTCCCAAAAATCTGAAAGGAACTCACATGCCCAACCGCTATAAAATCCGTCAAAACCTGATCTCCATTGGAGACGATTTCTGGATCGAGAACGAAGAAGGTAGAAAGGTCTACAAGGTGGATGGCAAGGTCCTGCGCATCCGAAAAACGCTCGTGTTCGAAGATGCGAAAGGAAAAAAACTTGCCCAGATCCAGGAACGTCTGCTGACAGTCAAAGATACGATGGTGGTGGAGGATGCCGATGGGCGGGATCTGGCGGTCATCAAAAAAGCACTCATTACACCATTACGCGACAGGTGGGATGTCAAGATAAAGAACGGTCCCGACCTGGACGTGCAGGGCGATTTTCTCGCTCACGAATACACCATCA
>CAZYLM010000106.1:0-7122 GCA_964648645.1 uncultured Anaerolinea sp. | reverse complement strand
GCTTCGGCAAGCGGTGAGCCGTCCAGCGGGACAAGAATCTTTTTATACATGATCCGTCTCCTTTCTATACAGAACACATTACACTTTTTACCATAGCACGTTTGGGACCTGCGTTCAAGTGTCGTTCGGCATATAATCGACACATGACGCTTTATCTTGGCTGCCCCGTTTGGTCATTCAAAGGCTGGGTCGGAAATTTTTATCCAAAAGGAACGCGTTCCCAGGATTTCCTGCACCAGTATGCCAGACGGTTAAATTCCATTGAAGGCAATACTACGTTCTACGCCGTCCCTGCTGCGAAGACTCTCGAGACCTGGATCGAGCAAACTCCGGGGAATTTCCGCTTTTGTCTCAAAATTCCAAAGGCGATCAGTCATGAGCGGGATTTGGCGGGCGGATTGGACCGTACGATGGGTTTCGTCTCCGCCGTACGCCCGCTCGCCGCGCGGCTTGGGCCGATGTTTTTACAGCTCCCCCCGGGCTTTTCCCCGCGCCTGATGCCGGAGCTTGCAACTTTTCTTTCAGCTTTCCCAAAGGACATACACCTCGGTGTAGAAGTCCGCCACCTGGATTGGTTCGATGACGAGCATCGCAAAAAATTGAATGCACTACTTGCGGATCATAATATGGCGCGGGTTGTGATCGATACCCGACCGATCCGGACTCTTACCGGAGACGAATCCATCCGTGGCGGCGCTTTCGAAAGCCTGCTCGAAGCCCGCGAGCGCAAACCGGATGTGCCCGTTTTTGAAGAGGTCACAGCTGATTTCACCTTTTTGAGGTTTATCGGTCATCCCGATATGGCACAGAACAAACCCTTTATCAGCGAATGGTCTGCCCGGGCAGCGGATCAGCTTGCGGCGGGGAAAGATGCGTTCATCTTTTGTCACTCCCCTGATAATCTGCTTGCGCCGTACATCGCCCACGAGTTTCATCGCCAAATTTCGAGCCTGGTCAATGTTACGCCGCTGCCCTGGGACGATGTCGAAGCCGATACACCGCAACAGCCGACATTATTTTAGCGGGTCATTCCAAATAATATTTTTGCAGTCGTGTGATGTCATTGTGGTTCAACCCCAATCCATCGCGGACGTAGGTTTCGAAAGAGCCATGGTCGAGTACGAGTTGTTCGAATGCAACGGTGAGATAACGCTCATCTGCCCGCATGAACCCGGTGATGCCGTTTGCGAAATTTTTACCTTTCAAGATGCGTGCAAAGAATATTCCCCAACGATGGGCGGATAGCAGGTATTTGTTTGTCAGTAGATAATCCTGCATGACGGTCTCAATTGGAACGCCGAGGATGCGTAGGATCGTCGCTGCTGCAAACCCGGTACGGTCCTTGCCTGCCGCGCAGTGGAAAAGCACCGGTTTCCCGCTGGAGTTGACCAGCTCTCGAAAGAATTGGCGATAACCCGGCGTGAATTTGGATGCCAGTTCGATATTGGTCAGTTTCATGTACTTGAGCGGATCCAATGTCTTCATGTTCTTTACCATTTCGTTTCGCGCTTCATGCCAGATTTTTGTGCTCGAATCTTCCATGTGTAAATTCAAGAGCCGCGCGCCATCGGGCAATTTGTCCGGCTCATGTTCTACTTCGTACGCGGCTCGGAAATCAACCACCAGATCGATCCCAAGCGGATTCAGGGTCTGCAGGTCTTTACCCGTCAGTTTATGCAGAGCATCCGAGCGGTAAAGGATGTTCCAACGTACGGTCCGGCCGTCCAGTGTCGGGTACCCGCCGATGTCGCGTAAATTCGTCGCGCCTTGCAGCGCCAAGTGCCTGCGGTGATTTGTACTTCCGGTTAACAGCATGCCTGCCGTTTCGATACGACTCATGAATTGGCTCCTTTTCAAAATCGCGTTATTATATCGGGAGAAGCTTGAATATAGGATTAACAAGTGGTAAGGGAGTGTCAAGGTCCGAAGATGCAGGAATTATGTCACGTTGAGTTTGGCGAAAAGTCTTTAAAAGCTCTTTAGGGCGGGCAGTCTGCAGAGTAAAGGTATAATGCTTTAATTCGACCCAAAGGTAAACAATGAATATCGCTATTGCTCTCGTGCTTGGATTGTTGATCGGCTGGCTGATCGAGTGGGTTATCGATTGGTTTTATTGGCGGCGCCCCCGAGAAGAAAAGGCTGCGCCTCCGGCTCCACCTGTGCTGGGCGTGCCCGCATCCGTGCCGGTCCCCACGCAGAAGACCCGCTACAAATCGCCCCCGCCGCACGCCGATGACCTCAAGAAGATTAAAGGTATCGGTCCGGTGATCGCAAAACGATTGAACCAGGCCGGGATCTATACTTTTGAGCAGCTGGCTGATCTGACCCTTGATGAGTTCGAAGAAGCCCTGGGCGACCTGCTTCAGCGCTTTATCAACGAACGTGCTATATTGCGGCACGCACGTGAACTGGCTGATGCGAAAACACGCGGGGAAACAAAATGACGAAATCCCCCCGGACTCGTTATGCCCCCGGGTATGACTTGTTCAAACTAATCGTTGCCGTAATTTTGACAGTCATATTGGTCTGGCTCTTGCTACAGGAAAACCGTCGCAGATATGAACAGTTGGAGATGCTCCCAACCCTGGCGAATACACCGACCATGCAGGTTGCTTCGACGGTTACTAAAACAACAGTAGGGGCTGCCACCGAAACGGACATTCCAACAACGGCAACGATAACTCCAACACAGCCGACCGCCAGCCCTACTGAAGAACCAACACCTGTTACCACACCAAGCACACCGACATCTGAACCGAGTCCGAGTCCCGAAGCTGATGCGTGTCCATCCAACCCGACACAGATCGAAGTTGGCGACACTGTAAAAGTATTGGATTGGCTGAACTTTAGGGTGGGTCCCGGTTTGAACTATCCCATTCAACACACGAACCGGCCCGGCACCGAGATGGAAGTGATCGGTGGTCCGGTCTGTACCCTGAAAGATGGCGATCCGCCTCGTGCCTACCTTTGGTGGAACGTCCGCCTGGGAAACGGCAAGGAGGGTTGGTCTGCCGAGGCGCCGTTGAACTTCCCCAATTATTTTATGGAACCGGCAAGGTAGGTGAATAAACTAGTTAATAGGAACGAGTAATAAGAATGGTTTCTCTTGTTACTCGTTCCTTATTTCTTGTTACTTTTATTCTCAATCTTGCTCATGGCATACTCCGCCAACGCCGTGATGGTCAGCGATGGGTTCACGCCCGGGTTCGCAGGCATGACAGAGCCGTCGATCACATATAGACCTGGGTAATTAAAGACTTCGAAGTTTAGATCGATTACCCCATCTTCAGCGCTTTTCCCGAACGGGACGCCGCCCATAAGATGCGCAGTGGAGGGGAAGTTTAGCAGGCTGTCAGTGAAGACAGCAGCGGGGATACCGTTCACCTTTTCAGCAAACGTTTGAGTGATCTCATGCGCGAGTGGCAAGCTTTCAGCGCTGTGCTCCTTATCGTGTTGAAGGACGAGACCCTTGCGCCCGAACGTGAAGAAACTGCGTCCCAGCCGGACACGGGTGAGGTTTTCTTCTGTCTGCATGACGAGCAGGATCGTAGAAAAGCGAGCCCAACTGCCAAAAACCTTGCTGTAGAGAAAATCCCATGGATGAGCGATGATGGTCCCGATGGTTTTGATGATGCGGAGAAGGATATTCGTTGTGCCGGTGACCAGCGGCGCCGTCATTACGCGGTTGAAATCCTGCCCATCTGCAAAGCGGACGGGTTCGACGCGCGTCGACTTGTCAGCACTGAAAATGGATGTAATGGCAATGCCCTTTGAAAAATCCACATCCTGTTTGCGAGCGGTGACGCCGAGAATATTTTCGCTATTGGTGCGTACACGATTTCCGAGTTGATCGGATATTTTGTATAACGAACTGGTCCTGTCGCGGCAGTTGAAGAGAAGCTCCAGCGAACCAATCATCCCTGCGGCAACGATGACATTGCGCGCGCGGACCGTTCTACGGGATTTGTGGAGGAATGCTGTCGCCGAAGAATAGATCACTTCATAGCGCGCGCCGTCCGCCTGCCCGGGTTGAAGCGGTTTGATATCCCTCGCTTTTACCTCTGGAATTACCCGAGCTCCATTTTTCTCGGCAAAGTATAGGTAATTTTTTACCAGGGTGTTCTTTGCACCATAACGGCAGCCAACCATGCAACCGCCGCAAAAATTACAACCTGTCCGTTCGGGGCCTTTCCCGTCGAAATAGGGATCGGGAACGGTTTTATTTTCATCTCCAAAGAACACGCCAACTGGAAGGGCATCGAAGGTCTTTCCGTAACCGAGCGATTCAGCGATCTGTTTGCAAACTTCATCTGCGGGGAAGAGCCGGGGGTTCTTGGCTACACCGAGCATTTTTCGCGCAGATTCATAATGTGGCTTGAGTTCTTTTTTCCAATCGTTGAGATGGCTCCATGACGGTGCGGAAAAAAGGTGTTCATCAGGCTCGATGAGCACGTTCCCGTAGACGAGGCTTCCGCCGCCCACGCCGCTGCCATGAAAGGCGAGCAGACCGTTCATGAAGGTCATTTCAAAAAAGCCATGGAAGCGCAAAGCCGGGAGCCAGAGGTATTTGGGGAGGTTCCAGTTGGACTTTGGAAAGTCCTTATCCGTGAAGCGTTTACCGCGTTCAAGAACGAGAACGGAATAACCTTTTTCCGTCAATCGCATGGCTGAAACACTGCCCCCAAACCCCGAACCGATGATCACATAGTCATACACGTCAGTCATTGATGTGCCTTCCGCTTTTGAATTGGCGCGATTATAGCATTACTAAATCGAGGGTGACAAAGTTAAGTAAGCGGGTCTAAATTATCACAAAGAACCGGTGATTTTTTCCACTACTTTTCCAGGCATGGATTTGATATAGTGATATTAGAAATCTCGATCGAGTTCGATAAAGGAGTCAAAATGAAAACATTGCTTGAAAAAGGTTTCCTTGCAGGGCTTGGGTTGCTTTCCATGACCCGCGAAAAGGCGCAAGAAATCATCGATGATCTCAGCCATGAAGGCGAGGTTCAGAAGAGTGAAGTCAAACAATGGGTGGACCAGCTTTCGAACCGCGGTGAAGAGGAACGGCAGGCTTTGCGAAAATTGATCCGTGATGAGATGAAGAAGGTCATGGACGATATGGGTCTTGCCACCAAGGAAGACATCCAGAAGTTGATAGAAAAGCAGAGCTGACCAGGGTTCGCTTCATTCGAAGACCCTCATTTGCCACTATAGCCAGCGCATCAGGCAGGAAGAAAAGCATTTTTCAATGATGAATGGGGCTCTTGCTGCCTGACAGGACAGATCTTGATGTTTGCTCCGACCCGTTCGATTCGTCACATCCAGCGATATAGTGAGACGGTTGCCATATTTGCCCGGCATGGGTTTGGATTCCTCTTCCATCGTCCTGAGGCGAAGACTCGCAGCTGGTTCAGGAGATCCTGGCGGGCTTCTCAGACCATCGAGCCGCATGCCGATTCGCTGGCTGTCCATTTTCGGATGGCTCTCGAAGAGTTGGGTCCCACATTCATTAAGTTCGGGCAGATCCTCTCCACCCGGGCTGATCTGCTTCCTCCATCGTTCATCGCCGAATTGGGCAAACTGGTGGATTCGGTCTCTCCTGAACCCTGGGAGTTGATGCGTTCGCTTCTGAACCGCGAACTTGGAAAACCGCTGGAGGAATTGTTCGCTTCCATAGACCCGCGACCGATGGCATCCGCCTCGCTGTCCCAGGTCCATGCCGCCGTACTGCCCGATGGTCAGGAGGTGGTGATCAAGGTTCAGCGTCCGAACATCACATCTGTGATCGATACCGACCTTGAGATCATGTCTTCGCTCGCCGCGAGCGCACAGACCACTTCGTTGGGGAAGGTCTATGATTTCATGGGCATTGCTGATGATTTCAGCTTTACCCTGCGCAACGAATTGGATTACCAGCGCGAAGGGCGCAATGCCGATCGTCTACGCGAGAGTTTTGCCGGGCAGGAGCGCCTCCTGAGAATTCCAAAAGTACATTGGGAATTGAGCACCCAGCGTGTACTGGTTATGGAGCGCATTAACGGAATCAAGATCAGTGACATCCCCGCCCTCGATGCGGCCGGGTATGACCGCCATAAGATCGCTTTGAACAGCGCGAGCGTCACGATCAAGCAGGTTCTGGAGGATGGCTTCTTCCATGCCGACCCCCATGCGGGGAATTACCTGATCATGCCGGGTGAGGCGATCGGGCTCGTGGATTTTGGCAAGGTGGGATATCTGCGCGACAAAGACCGCATGGATTTGATCCGGCTTTACATCGTGGCGATAGAAATGGATGTGGACGGGCTCATTGACCAATTGATGCGTATTGGGGCAGTCCTTGAGGATGTGGACCGGAACCGGCTGGCATATGATCTCAGTCGTTTCCTGAACAAATACAACGGTGTGCCTATAAAGTACGTCCGCGCACGGGAGCTGATCGATGAGATCACGACCATCACCTTCCGGCATCGTTTGCGGTTGCCTGCCACCTGGTGGCTGGTGGGGCAGACCATAGTGATGTTGGAGGGCATCGGTTTGCAATTGGACCCGGATTTTGATGTGTTCAAGGCTGCCGCGCCTCATGTCCAAACCTTGATGAAGAGTCTTTTGACCCCGAATGGAAGTTGGGTCCGGTCTGTCCTAATGGATGCGAATAACTGGGGCGAAATGTTGCATCGTTTGCCGCGGGTGGGCAATCGAATGATGGAACGTTTGGAACGCAACGAACCCTTCCGCATGGAGATCAAGGATACCGACCATATCCTTTCTCGGCTTGACCGCTTGGTGACGCGTCTTTCGCTCAGTTTGCTGGTGGCTGCTTTTGTGGTGGGACTCCCCCTGTTGATTCCGCTCACTACTCCAGATAGTTTGCCAAGATGGATCCTTTTGCTCGGCATGATTCCGATCATTGGCGCGGCAATGTGGCTTGGCTTCTCGTTGTTAAATACCCCAAAGAAATAATAATCCGGAACAAACTTGAGTTTCTTTTGCACGAACAACTCCCCGTCAACAACGGGGAGTTGTTCATTGATTACGGCTGGTTGCCATTGCCTCCGTTAGAGTTCCCTCCGCCAGAGTTATCGGATGGCGCGTCCTCGTTCGGTCCACCGGGGTCGC
>CAZYLM010000105.1:0-9019 GCA_964648645.1 uncultured Anaerolinea sp. | reverse complement strand
CGCGCCCTGCGGCGCCCATGATGATGGTTTTGATCGGCATAGGAAACTCCTGTGCTTTCCGCTTTGGGGAACGCGCCCCAGATATGGGGCAGTGTCCGAGCCGACCCGGCTTGGGATTTGAGTCAACTCGTTTTTACCCAATGCGGTCTTATTAATAAGATTAAACAAGAAAACAGGCTGAACGCCAAGATAACGTTCAGCCTGTTTTTGATGTGACAGAAGCAAGCTTACCTATCTCTTTTGGTGGGATATTCTGGAGATGGTCAAATATGATCGAAATGCCGGTTTGGGAACTTAATAATCCTATAGGAGGGAACAAACCCATTAGCGAAGGCGTTGTATCATGAAAACACTTTTGATATAACCGAAGCGTTGCAAAAAGGAAACAATGAAAATACGTTTTGCTTTTATTCTGCTATTTGTGTCATTTGCCCCCTCTGCATGTGGTTCAAAAAGTGAGGAAGCGCCAGATGTCTTTCTTACGCCGCCTGCTATCATGGTGGAAGTTTCGCGGGAAAATTGTCCATCGGTAGACGCGGAGGTGGGAATGTCGGTGGCGTGGCGCAATGTCGATACTGTTCCCCTGCCTTTAAAAATCGAACGATTGGATGAGAGTGGAAAAATTGCCGATAGAGGTAGTACAGAGCTTTACCCGGAAACTGTTCTCTCGATTGAGTTTTATGAAGCTGGAACTTATCACTTTTACTGTACTGACACGGATGTGTTTGCAACGATCATGGTGAAATAAAAAGGGCTGGGCAACTCATCCGCCCAGCCCTTTTTTACATCACATCCGGTGCTTGTATATCCAGAAGCCTCAGGGCGTTTGATACCACCTGCTTCGCCGCCGCCACCAATCGCAGACGGGCGTTCTTCACCTTCTCGTCGTCGTTCTGCAAGACCGGCACGGCATGATAGAACGAATGGAAGGCGTTTGCCAAATCATAAGCATACATCGCCATCACGAGCGGACGATACTCCTCTGCCGCCTGCTGCACTTTCTGGGGAAACTGTGACATCTGCTCGATGAGTTCGATCTCCTGCTTGGTTAGTTCATAGTCAAATGTTGAATGTTGTAACGCGCCTGCTTTTCGTAAAATACTATTTGCCCGTACATGCGCGTTCTGGATATACGGACCGGTGCGCCCGTCGAACGAAAGTGCTTCGTTGATATCGAAGACAATATCTTTGTTGTTGTCCACCGAAAGCATGGAATAGACCAATGCACCCAAGCCGATCTGGATTGCGACCTTCTTACGCTCATCCGCCGGTATTTCCACGCTCTTTTCGGCTTCGACAGAAAGGACGCGCTTGATGGCTTCATCGTAAACTTCTTTGAAAAGTGTTACCCGTCCCTTGCGCGAGGACATGGCTCCTTCGGGCAGGGTCACATAGCCATACGAGAGGTGATAGCACTTGGCAGCTTGCGGAAATCCCCATAACTCTAAAATCTTGAAGACCTGTTGGAAGTGCAGGCTCTGGCGAAAATCCACCACGTAAATGGATCGGTCAACGTGGTACTTCTCAAATTTTTGTTTCGCCAACGCCAAATCATTGGTGCTGTATAGCGCTGTGCCGTCGCTCCGCAGGATGACCATCGTGCGATACTTCTCTTTGGTCAGACCGAGTTTCTCGTCAATCTTCACAATGACCGGTCCGCCCTTTGCGCGTTCGTCTTCTGCAATGCCTTTTGCCACCAACTCGTCCACAATCGCCTTGCCGAGTTCGTTGGCTTCGCTTTCGAAGAACCAGACATCCATGTTCACGTCCAGCATGCGCAGGATATCGCGCATCTCTTCCATGCTCCACTCGCGGGTCACGCGCCAGAGTTCGCGCACGTAGTCGTCGCCAGCCTCCCATTTGCGGAGCATCTCGCGCCGTTCAGCGTCGTATGCCTCGCGCCGGGCGGTCTCTTCAGATGTTTCGTTCTCTTTTTTCTCAAGCATGGTCGTCGCTTCGACGTAAATCTTCAACAACCATTGACCGCGCTCGTGAATCCCCGCAGGTTCCTGCCCCTTGTAGAATTTGTCATAGATCCAGAGGATGGTGATGACGCCCAAACCCATGTCGCCAGGATACGAGGCTCGGATGGTCTCAAACCCTGCAAATTCAACCAGCCGCGCCAATACTTCACCCAGGATCGTGTTGCGCGCATGTCCAATGTGAAATGAATGTAACAGGTTCGGCTGGGAGTATTCGACCATGATGCGTTCGTTCTTCGCCGTGCCGCGCCCAAACTTCGCGCCGCTATTCAACACTTCATCCACCACCCGTCGCGCGTAATCAGATGTTTTGAAGTAAACGTTAAGATAGCCCTTCACCGCTTCGATGTGACTGATACCGGGCACGCTTCCGATCTGGACTTTGACCTGCTCGGCGATCTCCTGAGCCTTTTGCGGCACCGGGACCTTGTTCTCTTTGCCGCGCTTCGCTTCATTGGCGGCAGTCTGGAAGAAGGACGTGGCAAAGCCCCATTCCCCCGAAAAGGGGATGGGCTGCCACTTCAATTCTGCCAATGCAATTGCATTGGCAGCGCAATATTCCTTAATTTTTTCTTCGATGAGTTGTTGTTCTTTTTGAAACATAGCCAAGCGATCCTGTGGATAGGTGTTCTCGATTATATCTGCAGGCCATGCTTTAAGCGTGACCTGCTTTTAATTTACTAAAAGCAATTGGCGAATTCGTCAGTCGTGCAATCACCTGTTCAGCGCATTCCTCGGTCGTCAGTTTGGAGGTATCCAACTCGAGGTCGTATTGTGTGAATTTGTGAATGACCTTGTATTGCATTTTGGCTTGACCGAGCGTGCGGTCTTTGCGGTCTCGTTCGCGCTGTTCCAAAATTTCCAAAGGACACATCAAGCCGATTAGGTAGGCGTTCATGTCTGCAAAGAGCGAAGCGCATTCGTCCACCCAGGCTTTTTCCACGAAGACGTGGTCGGCAAGGATATTATTTCCACGCGAAGCGGCAGCGGCGATGGCGTGGTGCATGCCTGAAAATAGCGACCAGCCCACAGGCCCGGGTTGAACCGCTTTTCCGAGTACATCGTCCCAAAGTGGACGGTCAAGATACCGCCCCGGCAGCATCCAAATAAACTTGTCTATGCCCATATCCAGGAATGGTTCTGGCAGTTTTTTCTGCAATAGTTTTAGCAGAGATGTCTTGCCAGAGGAGGATGTGCCGTTGATAAAGATGACAGTGGGCATAAAGTACCCGTTAGGGTATAACAAAAACGGGAGTCTTGCGACTCCCGCTCCGATTCGAGTGCTGTATTACGCGCTCTTTTTGGTCAACGCTGCAAGGGCTTTCATCAAGCGGCTCTTGCGGCGCGCGACAGTGTTCTTGTGAAGAACTCCCTTTTCTGCCGCCTTGTCCAAAGCACTGATGGCGTTCATGATCGAGTCTTTGGATTCGGGCGTTCCAGCAGCGAGGGTTCTGCGCGCGGCGTTATCGGCAGTGCGGGCAGCGCCACGGATATTGCGGTTACGCAGGCGGCGCTTCTCGTTCTGACGATTGCGTTTGATCTGGGATTGAATGTTAGCCAAGTCTTCCTCCGAAAATTTCTTGCCTTGCTTTAACGACAGCGCTACATTCTACATGACGGGATAATATTTGTCCAGTAGTTTTCAGGGGCGAAATGGAAAATATGATGTCGGGAGAAAACCGCCGGGCTTATCAACCCGGCGGTTTTAACTTGTCTTATGGTGTACCCGTAAGCGGGATGCTGTTGATGGGTGTGAAGGTGGCTGTCGGAAGGAAGGTGCCGGGTCCGGGTGTGATGGGTGTGCTGGTCGGCGGACGGGTGGCTGTGGGCGTGACCAGGTTGACCGGGATCTGCAAGATCTGACCGACGAAAAGCGCATTCGGGTTGTCGAGCTTATTTTCCTCGATGATCGCGTCGACGGTACTGTTGAAGATGTCTGCGATGACGGCTAGCGAATCTCCCGACTGGACCGTGTATTCGATCAATGTTCCGCGAGGCAGATCGGGCGGGATGGGGGTGGAGGTGGGGAGTTGCATATCCGGGTTGGGAAGCAATATCACCTGGCCAGGAATGACGATCTGGGTTGTCGGGTCGATGCCCAGCCCGGTCTCGGCATTATATGGGTTGAGCAGCAGAATAAGCTGAATTGCATCATCGCCGAGGGTGAACTTTTCCGCGATCACAGCAAGCGAATCTCCATCTTCGACGGTATAAGTAAACGGCGCCGAGAATGTCGGCGTGGGTGTAACGGTGGGCGAAGGCGTTTCTGTAAATGTAGGTGTAGGTGTATTTGTATTGGTCGGAGTGAAGGTGGCTGTAGGGGTAGGCGTTTCAGTTGCGAACATGAGGTTGATGGGCTTGCCAGGCTGGGAAAGCCAGTAGATCAGCACAGCGAGTCCTCCCAGCACTAGAACGCTGGCGATAATCACAACCATGTTCTGTCGTCCTCGGTTTCGCCTGCGATAGGAACCGATGACGCCGGAAGGTGGTAGGGAGGAGGGAGGTTTTACATTCATTCAGTGATCCTTTTGCACTTTGTCTTGATGTTTTCCAACCAGTGGATGTGCAAAATAATTCTACCTGAAAATAGGGAATTGCGTTACAGGGGGAATAAGTCGCATGGAAACAAGCGATCATGCAAAAGGTGCGAAGGCACCGTTTGGCACGTATCTGCGTTTTCCCTATCTACCTATATGTTCTTTTAAATACTTTCCTGTATATGAACCCTTGACCTTCATGACCTGCTCGGGTGTGCCCTCTGCAATCAGTTCGCCGCCGCGGTCGCCGCCTTCAGGACCGAGATCGATCAACCAATCTGCCACTTTGATGATATCCAGGTTGTGTTCGATAATGAGCACGGAATTGCCCGAATCGACAAGCCGCTGCATGACCTCGATCAGTTTATGCACATCCGCGGCATGGAGACCAACGGAGGGTTCGTCGAGAACGTAGAGTGTTCGCCCGGTCGCGCGGCGCGAAAGTTCCTTTGAGAGCTTTACGCGTTGAGCTTCTCCCCCCGATAGAGTTGTTGCAGGTTGACCAACGCGAACATATCCCAAACCGACCTCTTGTAGAAGTTTCAACTTGCTCAACATCGGCGGATAATTCTTGAACTCCTCGAGCGCATGGTCGACAGTCATATCAAGGACATCGGCGATCGAATAATGATCACGGAACATCACCTGCAGGGTTTCACGGTTGAAGCGTTTACCGTGGCAAACATCGCATGGTACGTATACATCTGGAAGGAACTGCATTTCGATGCGCAGTTCGCCCTGTCCCTGGCAGGCTTCGCAGCGCCCGCCGTGGACGTTGAATGAAAAGCGTCCCGGCTTGTACCCGCGTACTTTGCTCTCTGGCAATTCGGCAAATAACTTTCTGATCTCATCGAACAACCCGGTATACGTTCCCGGGTTTGAACGCGGCGTTCGTCCGATGGGCGACTGGTCGATATTGATGATCTTGTCGAGATGCTGAACCCCTTCGATCTTTTTATGCTCACCGCCTTGCGTCCGTGCACCCATTAACTTCGACGCAAGTTCGTTGTACAGGATGTCGCTCATCAACGTGGATTTGCCCGACCCCGAAACGCCTGTGATGCAAACCAGCTTCCCGAGCGGGATATTGACATCGATGTTTTTGAGATTATTCGCAGACGCTCCAACGATCTTGAGACTCTTCCCACTCCCTTCGCGCCGCTTCTTTGGAACCTCGACCTGTTTCCTGCCCGAGAGGTATTGCCCCGTCAGGGACTTTGGGTGCGCCAAAATCTGTTTGGGCGTTCCCTCCGCAATGACCTGCCCGCCATGTTCTCCGGCGGCGGGACCGAGGTCAATGACCCAGTCCGATTCGCGAATGGTTTCGTCGTCGTGTTCGACGACCAGAACGGTATTGCCAAGGTCACGCAAACCTTTAAGCGTTTCAAGCAGGCGCGAATTATCACGCGGATGCAAACCAATGGATGGCTCGTCCAATACATAAAGCACACCTACCAGGCGTGAGCCAACCTGAGTTGCAAGGCGGATGCGTTGCGCTTCTCCACCCGAGAGGGTGACAGCTGATCGGTTTAGTGTCAAATAATCCAAGCCGACATTGACAAGGAAGTTCAAGCGTTCATGAATTTCGCGGATGACGCGTTCGGCAATCGTCTTCTGTTTGTTGGTGAGCGGCGAGTTCTTGCCAGAGATCTTCTTGACCCAATCCAAAGTCTGCAACACGGGCCAGGAGTTGGCTTCAACAATATTGACATTATCGACGGTCACAGCCAGTGCGGCAGGGTTGAGGCGTTTCCCCTTGCAGGTTGGGCAGGGACGGTCAGACATATATTCAGAGATCTTCTCACGAATGTACTCGGAGTTGGTCTCTTTGTAACGACGTTCGAGGTTGGTAATTACGCCCTCGAAGGCACGGCTGAACTTGACCTCGAAGCCACTGGAGTTGGTGTATTTCATCGGAAGTTGTTTTTCGCCGGTCCCATATAAAATGACATTCTGCTGTTCTTTTGTCAGTTCTTTGAACGGCGCATCAAGGTCGATTTTGTAATGTTTTGCGGCGGTGACGAGTGTGCTCCAGTAGTAACCACCTTCTTCACGTGGTCCCCACTCCATGCTGGCAATCGCCCCATCGTTCAGCGACACGCTCTCGTCCGGGATGATGCGGGCGGGATCAATTTCAAGTTTGGAACCAAGCCCCTGGCAATCAGGACAGGCACCCTGGGGTGTGTTAAATGAAAAGGTGCGAGGTTCAATTTCTGGTACGGTCGAGCCGTGTTCGGGGCATGCAAGATGCTCGGAGTAGGCGATATCTTCCTTTTTATCCACAAGGTTGACTGTGATGTACCCTTCGCCGAATTTGAGTGCGGTCTCAATGGAGTCTGTCAGACGGGTGAGGGCAGCTTTTTTGTCTTCCTTCGAGCCTGTCTGCGAAATGACGAGACGGTCCACGACAGCTTCGATGGTATGTTGTTTGTAACGGTCGAGTTCGATCTCATCATCGAGTGAATGGACATTGCCATCTACCCGGGCGCGGGTGAAACCTGCTTTGCGGATTTCTTCAAAAACAGCTTGATATGTGCCTTTGCGCCCGCGCACGAGCGGGGAGAGGATGAGGGTGCGTGTGCCTTCGGGCAGGCTGGCGATCTTATCCACGATCTCTTGCGCTGACTGCTTGGATACCTCCCGCCCGCAAACCGGGCAGTGCGGGATACCTGCCCGCGCAAAAAGCAGACGCATGTAGTCGTAGATCTCGGTCACTGTACCGACTGTAGAACGGGGGTTATGGCTGGTGGATTTCTGGTCGATGGAAACGGCAGGAGATAATCCTTCGATATGGTCCACATCGGGTTTGTCCATCTGACCGATAAATTGCCGCGCATACGCCGAGAGAGACTCGACATAGCGCCGCTGTCCTTCGGCAAAGATGGTGTCAAACGCCAGCGACGACTTTCCCGAGCCCGAAAGACCGGTGATGACGACGAACTTATCCCGTGGAATTTCCACGGTGATGTTCTTCAAATTGTGGACGCGTGCGCCCACGACACGGATCATATTGGATGACATGCAGGTTCCTTGGTGGAATGAGGTTATTTCTATTTTAGCACATTTGTTTCAAGAAAGAAAAAGGGGCATAAGTAATCGTTAATTATAACCAATGATTATGGGGCAGCCTCATTTATTATTGGCGTTTATCAGATAGCCACTAGTTTTTTATACGTATGGGTATTTTTGAGTGTGAAAATCGATATTGTTCTCACCCTCACCTTCACCTTCATCCCCCGCTCAAATACAACATCGCATAACAAACCAACCAGTGCTCCACCATGTAATCTGAACCGGTCACTGCGCTCATGCTGGCTTTGGCATGCACGTCACTTCCCATCTCAAGGTGCAGGCGGCGCACATCGTCCGCGGGTAGAATGTCTTTCAGGTGCTTCCACACAAAGGCGCGATATAAGTTCAGTCCATGCAGATGCGCGAGTTGCCCGTCCGATGCATCCGACACGAACGCCGGTTCAAAAAGCGATTTGGGTTCACCAAATGCAAGCCGCGGCAGGAATGCATCCACCCATGTGAGGAATTCTTCGCGTTCCAGCACAAGGCTCATCAAGTCGATCTCGGTCAACGCAGGCGAGAGGAAGTCCGTGCCGCTGGGCTCGTAATGGGCGGGGTAATCTTTGTCCGCGCCGTACCATTGGATCGCTGATTTGGTTATGGCAGTCAACAGGCGCGAGTCACCTTGCGTCGCGAGATATCGCGCCCACTGGACAGAACGCGCCAACCCAAACGCGCTATTGCTGTGCATCCCGACGCGGATCGGATACGTTGCCTTTGGCAGCCATGTCAGGAATCCATCCGTGATCACATCCGCCAACGGACGCGCCGCCTCGAACCACCTTTGAGCTGTTTCATCCTCCCAAACCGTCAGCTCGTGGACGAAGGTCAACGCCCAGCCCCAGCCATATGGTCGCTCAAACCGCGGGCGGGATCGCATGTAGGCTGTCTCTTGTGCTAAGTTCTCAGTCGTGAGATGCGCATTCAATACCTTCAGCGTTTCGGTCGTGTCGAAAGCATGCGGCACCAATCGCAACAGACGGATCAACACCCAATGCAACTCCACGCTCGAATGCCAATCGAAACAACCATAAAACGCCGGGTGCGCCTCGCGTGGCGTGGGGCGGTCGTCTGGTCCCGTCATCATGTGCTGCATCTGATTCGGGTATTCCTGTTGAATCGAATGCAGGATGGATTTCGCGTAAGTTGATGCGACTTGTTCGAGAGCGGCTTTTGTGAGTTGAGGTGTTATCATAGAATTAATCATGTAGGGGCGAGATTACCTCGCCCCTACATGCTGTTAATACGTATAAAACCCGCGCCCCGTCTTTCTTCCCAAATACCCCGCATCCACCATCTTGCGCAACAACGGCGCCGGGCGATATTTATCCTCGCCCAGATCTCTCTGCAACACTTCCATCACGAACAAGACCACATCCAAGCCGATCAAATCCGCCAGCGTGAGCGGACCCATCGGGTGATTCATGC
>CAZYLM010000104.1:0-9089 GCA_964648645.1 uncultured Anaerolinea sp. | reverse complement strand
AACGCGAAATCCCCATTGCGGCGGTGGTTGGTTCAATCCCAAGACCCAACCAGGCATTCTGGACTCTTTCAGCCTTGTGGGCGGGCTGGCTATGGGGCAGGGAGGCGGTTGACCCATATAAGGTCGCGCTGCGCCGCAGGCGGTATGACTGGGCGTGGAATGCGACTGCTTTGTTTGCGATGTTTACTCACTTGAATGAACTGCTCGCCGATGGGGTTCCGGTTTATGGGGTGCTGCCCGAACCCGAGGCGCCTTTTATGACCTCAGCCTTGACGGCGGCGCAGGCGGCAGGCTTTGTGTTGGAAAGTGTTGCGTTAAGAACGGAGCATGACCCTTTGCAAGTACTTTGGAAGAGCAACAATAAACCGAAGCCGCTGCTGTTGGAGACCGACAAGGTCTGGAACGCGATGCGTGAGTTTTTATCTGTGCGCGGTGAGACTGTTGGATATTTGCATGTGCATGCGGCGGGGTTGATCGCGCTGGCGGAAGCCAATGCCCTGAAACAGGATGGAGACGAATTCGACGTTGCCCTGCGAAAAACCCAAAATAAGATTGAAGAGGGATTGAGGTACGGGGATGGGTTCGTTCACTATTCGACCGGTGAGGGGGTGGATACGGGGTTGTGGGGGGCAGGTCACGATATTCCAGGTAACGCGAATGAGGTAAAAGAGTCTTTAGCTGACAAGGTGGAAATTACGATCGTGACATACCTGCAAAAACACCCCGAGACGATCTATATTGAGATCGAAGAGGAATTGAACAAACAGTTCACCGGGTTGATGACGCCTTCGAAGGGCTTGATCTATGCGGTCTTGAACTCATATGCTGCGAAAGACGGCGGGGCGTATAAGCTTCGGCAAGAGGATTTCGCATCGACGCGGCGCGAGGAACTGCAAAAGGTGCTTGACATGCTCGAGGAGATCGGGATGCGATTCGGATTCATATCGAAACGGGACAATCAATTATTGACCTGGTTCGATAACGATCAACCCATCCGCAGGTTTTTCGTACTGGCTTCGGCGTTGATCCATCGCGCCCTCGAACACGCAGATGAACGAACGGTCATCGTCATACCGGGTGGGCGTGCGGCTTTGGTGGCATACAAACAGGATCGCGACCCGGCCTTGAAGGACGGCTTAAAGAAACATCCACTGGTCAAATACCGAACCTTGCGCAGTTTGCAGGAGATGCCTATTTTGACCCTTGAGACATTTGAAGAGCAGATCACCAGTGACCCGGTCGAGAAAGCGGTCGGGCAGATGATGATGTTTTGAATCGCCTTTTCAGGTGAGGGAATAACTTCACAAAAAAATATCGCAAAATATGCCGAGACTGAGGGGAGACAAATGTTTTCAAGCTGCTCCCCTTGTTGACTGTTATTTATTTTTTTGTAAGTAATTAGGTTCGTGAATTCGATTGGACGATTACGCCGAACCCGCTAATACATTTTCCAAAACCTGCAACAAAACCGCCCAGCCCGATTCCTTTCCGACAAAGGCATCGCAACCGGCATCTGCCCCGCGTTTTTTGGATTGAGGGTCGCTGTGCATTGAAAGGATCACAACCAGGGGCGGGTTAGGCATGGCCTTGATTTGTCGGGTAACGTGAAAGCCATCCGTGTCGGGTAGTTCGATATCCAGGATCACGAGATCGGGTTTGAGGTCGGCTGTTCGTTGGACTGCGTCGTTACCATTGGCTGCATCGCCAACAACGGTCAGCCCGGGTTCGTCTTCGAGGAGCCATCTCAAACTCTCACGCACCACCGCGGTATCGTCCACAATCAGGATGCGATGTTCATCACTTGCAGAAGGAGCGAGGTTCATGGTCGTTGAAGTAGGGGCGACCCATCCACATTCTTGAGAACTCATTACACCTGCGACGCTCAATCCTTGCAAAGGGGCAACCCTCCGATGGAGTGGGCAGAGTCTTTTTCAATCATGGATGGGTTGCCCCTAGGAAAATTGGTTTACGGTTTGAATGCGCCGACCACCATTTGTGCCGCAGTGGAGTCGGGGTCACCTTCACCCCAGGCGAGGAAGATGGTATCGCTGGAAGAGGTCATACCAAGGTCGAAGGACGAGAGAGCCGGGTCGAGGTTGAATCCGTTTGCGGGGGTGTCAAGCGCCCATGTCCCGGTCTGGGGATCTGAGGCAAGGTGCCGCATCTGGATCTCGAACTTGCCGGTGCCGTCATCCTCAAGCCAGGCGACATAGGGGACGTTGCCGACGAAGGTAATGAATGGTGTGCGCGCATCGTGGTTCGGATCCACGTTCAAACTGCCGCCGACCTGAATGAAGCTGTTGCGGGTGCTGGTATCGAGCCGGGAAACGAAGACCTGCCATTTGCCATTCTGACCGATTTCGGGCCAGGCGATCCACGGAACTGTGCCTTCCCCTGCAACGGCGCTGCCGGCCGCCATCGACGCGTCCTTGGCATCGTTCAGCGGGTTGATGTTCAAGGCGCACTTGGTCTCATCTTTCGGGTCACAGGGCGGAACGTTGATCCACTTGAAACCGCCGGGGCTTTTCGGGTCTGCCACACCGCGCGCAGTAAAAATGCGGCTGGGCTCGTCGCGCCCGGTTTCATGCCAGGTCACCCAGGGTACGGAGTTTGCCGTCTCTGCGAAAACGATCGTCGGGTTGAGAGAGATACGGAAGCGGTTTACATTTAAAGTCTGCTCGCCGTCCTCTTTCACCTGACCGACAGTTTCCCATTTGAATCCACCGATGGCTGTATCATCCTTCACGCCCTTGGCAACGAAGATCTGCACAGAGGAGGGGTTCACATTCGAGACTTCCTCCCAAGCCACCCAGGGAACCGCAGGCTGACCGAGTTCGGTCGAGCCGCCGAAGATGAAGGGATTGGTCGCGGCGCGGTCGGTGTGGATGTTGAGGCTCGCTTCGCCGCCGCCGCGATCCTGACCGGCTTGCTGCCATAAGCCTGCGTCTACAATGAAGCGGCTGGCAAATACCTGCGGAGTGTTGCCAAAACCCGGGCTGGGTTCAGACCATGCCACCCACGGCACGGCATTGTTTTCACCAGCAATGGTGATTGTCGGGGCTTCTGCCAGGACATTTGTATGGATGTTGATCGAGGCGCCCAAGGGTGACAGGGCGTCGCTGCCAACCATGCGGCTGGCAAAGATCTGGCGCACACCGCCGGATGCATTTTCAGCCCAGACGACCAACAGATTCTTGTCGGCATCGAGCGTTACAAAAGGCGTGAATGCAGACTGGGTCTTGTCGCGGTTGACCGCTCCAAGGATCGCATACGACGGTCCGGCTGGGGGAGCTTCAGTCACTGCAGCTTCGGTGGCGGGAGCTTGTGTCGCTTCTCCACCGCCACAGGCAGATAAGATCAAGCATGCGATCAGAAAAAATAGGTAAGATTTTTGTTTAAGATTCTTGCTCATGGCAAATCTCCTGTCTTTTGGGTTAGAACAACTCCACACCCTTGAGGGTGGTGACAAGCTTTACTTCCACCTGCTGGCTGGGGTCGCCGAGAGTCACTTTGATGGTGGAATTATCCACACGTAGGGGGGCGCTATTCACCGGTGTTACGAAGGCGATCTGCCCGCGATATTGCACGGTGGAAGCGAAGGAACCGTCCGGATCGATGACCGAGCCGACAACGATCTCCTGTCCGTTATAAGTGGTTACGCCGCGATACAAACCGGCAGGTCCGCCCGCCGCAACGGATGAGCCGCTGAAATTCCAAACTTGTCCGTCGAGGTCGGTTACGGTCCCTGTGAACGAATCGCCATTTACCTCGCCCTCGAATTTCACCCCATCGGAGCTGGTGCCTGACACTTTGCCGTCCGAACCTATGTCGCCGGAATACCAGCGGGCAGCTTTCAAATTAAAGGCATCATCCAGGCTGCAAATGTAAACGGCAAATTTTCCTTCTTCCACCACAATACCCACTCTTGCACTTGGCGGCGCATCTGTGATCTTGGCGATATAGGAAGTTGCTGCGGCTGAAGAAGGCGTGCCACTGCAGGCGGATAGCAAAATTGCGAGGCTAAGTAACAACGCCAGTATTAATAATGGAGCGCGCATATTTGTTTTCGATTGGGCATTCATGATTGTCTCTTTTCTAAAGTTGAACGCGCGACCCGCTCCGCTTGATGGGAGCGGGTCGTTTCAGAAGTGTATTATGGGTTGATCGGCTCGGTGGTGCTGTCGATCGAGAGCAGGAATTGCAGCAGGGCTTCGCGGCTATCAGGGTCGTCAAGCAGGCCGGTCACGCCGCCCGCTTCACGGTGCGCCTGGTTTTCCAACACACATTCGAGGGTGAGGCAGGAGCCGTTGTGGAAGTAAGGCGGGAAGGCAGAGATGCTCAACAATGAGGGCGGGTTGTATCCAAGCGAGCCAAGCGCACCCTGATTGTTGTTGTTCTTCTCGAGCGGATTTGCAGGATCGAAGGTTCCGACGATTTGCAGGAAGCGCGAGAGTTGACCGATGGGCGCTTCGGGCGGAGTCCCGGGTGTGATCGTTTCGGGGAAGGGTGAGACGCGGGCATAATCGACCTGCGGTGTGGACCACTTCGCGCCACCATGGCATGCCTGGCAATTTGCTTGTGTGAAGAGCTCACGTCCGCGTGTGATCTGCTGACCCACTTCACCGTTCGGGTCTACACCGCGATTGGGTGCGACAGGCGAGGGTACACGGGACTGGGTCCAGGCAACGATGGCATCCCAGGCACCAAAGCCTTGAATGTGCAGTTGTTCACGTCCGGCATTGGGCGGATCGAAGGCTTTGACATTGGGTTCCTGTTCGGATCCGCCAGGCAGGATGATCAAACCTTTCCCACCGGAAACATTGCGGATGTTCAACTCGAAGTCTTCGAGTTCATCAAACACAGCCGAGTAGTTCAACACGCGCTGGTTGCCTGTCGGGTTATCGGAGCTGAAGGTGCCATTCAGCGGGATGCTCTTGCGCGGACCGGAATTGAACGCCCAGACCACACCGTCGCTCAGTCCATCGGGGTGACAGCTTGAGCAAGCCTGCCAGCCTTCATTGGACATGCGCTCCGCAACGCCTTCATCGAACTCGCCGCGCGAAGAATGGAACAACTCATTACCAGCAAGAAACTTGGCGGCATCAGAGCCGGCAGCGGGGAGATCCGCCGATTGGATACGGGTCAGTTCGGCTTCAGGTGAGGCGGTCAAGTCCACCACCGAAACATCCTTCGAAATGAAGTTATAAACATAGGCGCGCGTATCCGCATTGTTGACCACAATACCGCGCGGATTTTTATGGACATCGATGGTTAACACGCGGGTGGTTCCGCCATCGGCTTCAACGGATGCCACGGTCGGTACGCCATTATCGTCGAGCGTGATCTTCACCAGCACATCGCTTGCCGCCGAAACAACGTATCCCTCGTTCGCATTATGCTTGAAAGCGATCGCCCAGGGATTGGCAACAAAAAGCTTCGGTGTGAAGGTCTGCGCCTTGACTGCCGCATGCAGGTTGATCGTACCGCCGGGGAGTTCCGACTTTGCTGTCACATCGAAGACGGATAGGAAAGCCTGTGTGTCCACGTTGAACTTCACCGGTCCTTCAGGCGATGCTGCGACATTCGGCAGATATCCGCGTCCATTCTTCAAGACAATGGATTGCATCTGGTTCGGATACGCAAAGGTTGGGTCTTTATCGGTGCCGCCGAACGCGGTTCGATCCGCGGCGAAGCCTGTATCGTGAGCCGCAAGCGTGATCACACCCTGGATCTGGGTGTCGTCTTCCGTGGAGATGACGAAGACCTTGCCTTCGCTTCCCTGGTCAAGCCCGGGTCCACCTGAGGCGGTGGGTTGTGAGAGGAACTGTGTGACGTAAACGAATTGCGCGCCCTGTCCGCCATTGTTGTTCGTGACCGCCACGCCGCGCGGCTGGACGCCTGGGATGTTGATCGTGCCGATGACAGCTTTGCTGGCGGTGTCAATGATCGAAACCGTATGTGAAGCGGAATTCGCCACATAGGCACGAGACCCATCGGGTGTGAGCCCAATGCCGTAAGGCTCAACGCCCACAGGGATATCCGTCACTTTGGTTTGCGAAGCAAGATCGATCACTGAAACGGTTCCACTAGCCTGGTTGGTGACATAGGCAAAGGCTTTATCCGGTGAGATGACCACCGAACGCGGTTCGTCGCCGGTCTGGACCTCGGTCAATTTGGCATTGGCGTCCCCTGCCACATTGATTAATGAAACCGTACCATTAAGGGTGTTGGTCACCACCAGCAGTGAGTCGTCGTCACTGATGGCGATCGGGCTGGAGTTGCTCGAGTTCTTTGCAATGACCCCCGCCTGGTCCGGGGCGGTTTGTGTCGTTGCTTCCGACCCGCCGCATGAGCTTACAAAGACGAGCAGGATTCCAGCAATGACCTGTAGAAATGGATTAAAACGTCTATTTGGCATGTTTTCTTCTCCTTACTTCTCCTTATATATAAAGATCACGAGGTTTGGACGATCCTGTACTCCTTTATGATAGTGGGAAGTCTGCCCGTGGCAAACTATCGCGGGATGGCAATTAAAAAGAAAAAGGTTAGCCATTCGAGCTAACCAAGGTTAGGGGTGGGTCAAACGAAAGTTAGTACTATTTCTTTTTAGCCAGGCCGTGTTCGACGGCATACAAGGCGGCTTGGGTGCGGTCGGCAACCCCCAATTTATCGAAGACCGCACTGACGTAACCCTTGACCGTCCCCTCCGTCAGGTTCAAGGCCAGCGCGATCTCTTTATTGCTCTTCCCTCCGGCGATCAGTTGCAGGATGTTGAATTCCCGCGGCGTTAACTGTGCATGGGGGGCGGCATCTGCGCCGGAGATCTGACGCATCAAATATTGCTGAGCATCCGGGTGCAAGGTGGGTTTCCCTTCAGCTGCCGAACGGATCGCGTTTACCAGGTCGGACCTCAATACATCCTTTAATAGGTACCCGGTTGCACCCGATTGGATCGCATCGCGTACGCGCATATCGTCCGAATACGAAGTCAGGATGATAATGTGAATACCGGGGAAAGTTGAGAGCACCCGTTTCGTTGTTTCGATGCCGTCCATGCCCGGCATGGCAATATCCATCAAGACAACGTCTGGTTTCAATTTCTTGATGAGCGCCAACCCTTCGGCGCCATCCTTTGCCGTGCCTGCCACTTCAATCCCGGATTCTTCGCTCAAGAGGATCTGCAGCCCTTCGCGGACGATCTCATGGTCGTCAACGATCAACACACGTATCGACTTCATTCAACTCTCTCCTTGACTGGAATGCTTACTTCGATGGTTGTGCCCTTGCCCGGCGAGGAAACAACACTTATCGACCCGCCCAAGGTCTCGGCCCGTTCACGCATCGTGTTCAAGCCCAACCCGCTCCCGGAAATGGCGTTCGGGGCAGATGTCCATTGCTCGAAGCCGATCCCGTCATCTGCGACTGCGATGGACAAATGCCGGGGATCCTGCAGTAACATTTGGACAGTAATGTGCCGCGCCTGAGCATGTTTGATCGCGTTATTCAAAGCTTCCTGGGCGATGCGATATACACTTTCTTCGACCACCGGTTCTTTCGTGGACTTTGATCCATCCCTCCCTCCGAAATATTCTTCAGACCTTTCATCTGCCTCCACGCTCACTTCGATCCCATCATGTGAGAAATCCTTTGCCAGGGAACGGAGCGCCCCGAGCAATCCGAAATGGCGGATCCTTTCCAGCCCTGTTAATGTGGCGGGAATCTCATTTTGATCATGGATGTTTTCCGCCGAGCGTAGTTCGAACAACAGGGAGCGCATCTCACGCAGGGCGGTCTGGCTCAGTTCCAAGAGCCGGGCAACACGCTTTTCGCCTTCTGCCGGGTCGCGCTTCCACGCTGGGGTAATGGATTGGGCGATCAGGGTCGTGGAGAAGATCAACTGGGTGACTGAGTCGTGAAGTTCGCGCGCGAGGCGCTGCCGTTCCTGTAATACCGCAAGCTGCTGACCGCGTTTCTGTAACAGGTTTTGCTGTGTCCGGTGATCGATGGCGATGGCAAGTTGGGCGGCCACTGCCTGATGTTGGCTGAGGGTATCTTCATTCCATTGGTGCACACCTTCGTGACTGAGAATGACCAGTCCCATGCGTTGATTCCGTACCATCAGGGGAATCATCACCAATGCCCACCTGCCAGATTCCACCTGCATGGCACGCAGGGATTCCGGGACATCCGGGTGCGTCCTTATATCCGAGATGACGATGGTTTCACCCGAATCGAGGATCGGGTCGAAATTATCGTACACGTAGGGATATTTCTCTTCCAGCCGCTCCGACCCTCCCTGCGGGGACCAGCGTCCGCGTACAACGACCGCGGTTTTTTGTCCGATCTCATCGATCTCATAAAGACAAAGGTTGCAGATGTATTTTCCTCCTGCTGCAACCTGGTCAAGGTAGGCATCCATTACGCCGTCCACATCGTCAGACAAGCCGATGCGTTGGCTGGTGTTGTATAACAGCCGCATTTCTTCGAGCGAGCGCTGGCTGGATTTATAAAGGCTGGCGTTGTAGATGGCGATCGCCGCGTATTGGGCAAAGAATTCCAATGTATCGACGTCGTCATCATTGAGCCGTTTTGGCGCCTCCACACCGATCCCAAAGAACCCGATCATCTTCCCGCCCCATTTGATCGGAACCCCCACGACGGAATGCTCCGCGAAATCGGTCAGGGTCGGTTGCTTGAGCGAACCATACCGGTCCAGGCGGATCGTCCGCTCTTCTTTCAATACGGTTCCCGCCAACCCAACCCCTTCGGGCATCTCTGCGCCAAGTTCCTCCTTGGGCATGTTGTAGACTGCCACTGTTCGTATGAAAGGCGTGCCATTGCGTTCGAGGGCAAGCCCGATCGTGCCGTGAGTGGCTTCGATCAATTCCACTGCGCCTTCGAGGATATCCGAGAGAAGCGGGTCGATTGACAGCCCGCTCGAAATGGCAGCCATCACGCGTTGAAGGATCTTCAAACGGCGGGTGGCATTAGCGGAGTGTTCATCGATGGGGGATGTGGGCATGAGTCCTGTCGGGCTTTGCATGAATCGGTCTTATCATGAATTATATACCAATCGATTTTGATGTCTT
>CAZYLM010000103.1:6075-9118 GCA_964648645.1 uncultured Anaerolinea sp. | reverse complement strand
CATGCTTGTGCTCTGAAAGGGTATACCCCCACTGCTTATGTTGTTCCTCAGTGGAGTATCGTGAGCGGCGCCAGAACCTCCCGGCACAGCAACCCGAAAGAGCCGGGAGGCTAACAAGCCCCGCCATGGGCTTCGCTTAAGATCACCCTCCATGCATATCACAATTCTCGCCCTTGGTTCCCGCGGTGACGTCGCACCTTATGCCGCCCTTGGCAGCGGGTTGAAATCGGCGGGAAACGAAGTTCGCTTTATCACCTTCGAGAGTTTCGCGCCTCTTGTCGCTGAACATCGATTAGATCTTCACCCGGTCCAAGGAAACGCCCAGGCCTTGGTCACGAACGGAGGAGCGGAAATGTTTGGGCTCATCCGCTCGTTCGGCTCACTCGCGGAAGGCTATGCCCGCGATTTATCCGCCCCGCATCTGGGTGAAACAGACCTGATCATCAATCAATTACCCGCTGGCTTATATGGTTTCGACCTGGCAGAAAAATATCGCGTGCCGATGGTTGTGGCATCTGTCATTCCGCTGGCTCGAACCAAAATGTTCCCACTGATGGGGTTTCCCAACCTCCGGTTACCCGGATACAACCTGGCGACATACTATTTAGGCGAACAAATAGCCTGGCAAATGTTTCGCTCCGTTATAAATCGCTGGCGTAGAGAAACCCTTCGCCTGCCCGCAATACCAGCAAAGGGGTACTTTGGTCAGCTTGGAACGCGCCAGATCCCCATTCTGAATGGGTTTAGCCAATTTGTAGTTCCACGTCCGCCCGACTGGGGCGGGCATATTCACAATACAGGCTATTGGTTTCCAGAAAGTAAGGCGTGGAAACCGGCCGGGGATCTATCAGCATTTATTGAAGCGGGCAAGCCGCCTGTGTTCATAGGATTTGGAAGCATGCCGATAAAAGACCCACAACGAGTCACTGCGGTCATTTTGGAAGCCTTGAAACAGAGCGGGCAGCGTGGAATATTGCATATGGGTTGGGGCGGTATTGGCAGTCAACCGTTACCTGACTACGTTTTCAAGATCGATTATGCCCCATATGATTGGTTGTTTTCACGGATGGCAATGGTCATCCATCATGGAGGTTCAGGCACGACCGCCTTTGGTCTGCGTGCTGGCATACCTTCCTGTGTGGTTCCATTTGTATTCGACCAATTCTACTGGGGAGAGCAGATCGCCCGATTAGGGGTGGGTCCCCAACCCATTCCATACAAGGAATTGAATGTTAACCGTTTGACGGAAGCCATCAGCCAGGGGGTTGGCGATCTGCAGACAAAACGAAACGCCCATGCACTTGGACAAAAGATACAAGCAGAAAAAGGGATCGAAAATGCACTGAACATAGTTGAAAAAATGATGTACACTGGCGTTCAGTAAAAGTACCTGACGAATCACCCCGCCGAGGAAATTTATTTTGAGTAGATTTGGTTCTGACCCGCTTGCTTTTTTCAATTCCGTGTATAGGGATGTCCCGCCTTGGGATATTGGAGCGCCTCAACCTGCAATGGCCGCTCTCCTTGAGGAATACCCGCCCGCAAACCCGGTCTTAGATGTTGGCTGCGGCTCTGGCGACCTCGCCATCCATTTGGCACAGCGCGGACATCATGTTGTCGGGATCGATTTTGTCGAATCCGCGATCTCACATGCACAAAGTAAAATCGGCGCCTTGCCCCTTGAAACGGCAAAATTATTGAACTTCCAGGTAGCCGACGCCTTGAAACCATCTCTTCTTCAAAAAAAGTTTGGAGCGGTCGTGGATTCCGGCTTTTACCATTTGTTCGATTCTGAGCAATGTAACCGATTGATCGATGAAGTCGCGTCAACACTACTTCCCAATGGCCGCTACTATTTACATGAGTTTGCGATCGAATTTCCGGTCCCGAACGTGCCCCGCCAGGTCAAGGCAGATGAAATAATGGAACGTTTTACCGTCGACAAAGGATGGCGTATTCTCGAAGTTCGACCAGTCGAATTTCTAAGCCGGGTTGCCCCTCCAGTGCCGGCAACCTGTGCCTGCATTGAGCGGCTTCCCATATAAATTGCGTCTTATAAATTTTTGGCGGAGGAGTTTATGAAAGAATCAACCAAGGTCGTTAGAGCAGGTCTGTCTGAGACCGAACAGGGAATTCCATTTTTACCTGGCCCCACCTTTGCGGGAACATTTCACACAAGCGGTGACCCGGCGAGTTCAGCTTATACATACGGGCGTTATCACAACCCCACATGGACGGCGTATGAAAAAGCGATCACCGAATTGGAAGGCGGCGTCGCCACAATCGCATTTTCATCCGGCATGGCTGCCATCGCGGCAGTATTTGGAACGACCCTAAAACCTGGCGACCGTTTGGTCATGCCGTCTGATGCTTACTATACAGCCCGAATGCTCGCCAGCGGATTCTTCCAAACCCTGGGGGTGGATGTGCAGTTGGCGCCAACAGCTGGAAATGCACAAAAGGACTTTCTGAAAGGGGCGAAACTGCTTTGGTTGGAAACGCCCAGCAATCCCAACCTGGATGTGTGTGACATTGCTCTTTTGGCTGAAGCCGCTCACGCCTCAGGCGCGCTCGTGGTGGTAGACAACACAACCGCATCCTGCCTTGGGCAGCAACCCTTGTTTTTGGGTGCGGATTTTTCGCTCTCATCGGATACAAAGGTTACAACCGGACACAGCGACCTGGTGCTGGGGCACATCACCGTGCGTGACAGCGCGCTTGCAGATAAAGTCCGCGCATGGCGCACGCAAATGGGGGCAATCCCCGGTCCGATGGAAGTCTGGCTTGCCCACCGGTCATTGCATACACTGGATATGCGGATCGAGCGTCACGGTAAAAATGCCCTGGCGATTGCGGAATTTCTCGCCTCCCGCCCGGGGGTTAGCGGGGTGCGCTACCCAGGTCTTCCCAACGACCCAGCCTATCTCGTCGCTTCCCGCCAAATGAAGTTTTTTGGAACGGTGGTCAGTTTTGAACTTAATGATAAAAACACAGCCGAAAGATTTCTGAAGAATTGCGAGTTGGTCATCGAAGCAACCAGCTT
>CAZYLM010000103.1:0-5975 GCA_964648645.1 uncultured Anaerolinea sp. | reverse complement strand
TTCCAGGAAAGGACTTAATAATATCCATGCCTACCGATCCTACCTTTCGGATGACCGTGCAAGATGTTTTTTTCATAAAAAGCCGTGGAACCGTCGTCACAGGCCGAGTGGAGAGTGGAACCCTTTCCGTCGGAGATGAAATCCTGATTCTGGGCAGGGGCATCAACAGGACAGCCGCGGTGGCTGGCGTCGAATCAAATCGCAAGGTGGTCACACAAGTCCGGGCGGGCGACAATGCTGGCATACTCTTCAAGGACCTCACCAACGAAGATGTTCAGCAGGGTGATGTTTTGGCAGGCTCAGCTACCGAATTCGCCTGGAAGCCATAGAAGCGCACAAAATGGAAAAAGACCCCATGCCTCAAGATCCAATACGATTGCGGCAGGATCGATTCGACAGGTATTAGCAAAAGATACAAGCACTGTAACACGCTGATATTAGTCAGTGCCGTGATCTGGAAGGTCCAATCCAGTCACTGGGCGTTTTCCGCCTTTGCAGGCGGATTCGCCTTCTTAAAGAAATAGCACGGATCCTAGATTTCAGAAGCTCTGCTTCTGACTTTTGCTTTTTTCAACCCTGCGATGCTCAAAAACCCCATGAACCCCGTACAACGGACCGATATCATAACTGGGTATAATCCTCCGAATGTTCCAACGAATTTTACGCGGGCTCGAGATAACGATCCTGCTCGTTGTCCTTGCCGCCCTCACCGGGTACAGCAATCCCTCCCTCACCAACCCCATTGAAAAGGTTCGCGCCTACACGCGCAGCCTTGAGTTCGATTACGTTGAATGGATGGCGAACGCCGCCCTGATCAAAGTCCGCGCCGCTTCTGTCGACATGCCCTACACCATCGACCACGAGACACAAAAAGAGATCGTTGTGGAATACCTGCGTACCACCCAAACCATCCTCGAAAAGGAAAATCTGCTCTCACAGATTTATGCAGACCCATCCATAACCGACAAAGACATAGCCACTCAACCCGTGCGTGATGAGTTGGCTGGGCTTTATGCGCGCCAGACCCAGGTCGCTCCCATCGCCGAAGCGATCCTCCAGGCTCAAGTCTCACAGGTTGTGGCGGAGATCGGGCTGACGGCGGGAGGTCAACCCATCCCAAACATCTGGTATCACTCAACTCCACTGCCGATGGCGCTCATCGTCTCGCCCCGCGACCACATCGAGCAGACAGCCAATATCTCCGTCGATACAGACCTGACATTGGACGAACAGGTCACGCTCGAAGAGGATGTGACGCAGGGGCTGGATGTTTCTTCCCTGGTCGTTCAGATCGGCGGCGTGGGAGTGTATCCCACCATGGTGATGCGCACCACGAACCTGCCCTGGATGCTCAATACCATCGCCCACGAATGGATTCACAACTATCTCACCCTCCGTCCATTGGGAGTTCTTTATAACGAAACGCCTGAGCTGCGCACGATGAATGAAACCACCGCATCCATCGCCGGAGATGAGATCGGAGCATTGGTCATCGAAAAGTATTACCCGGAATTAAAGCCCTCCGCCTCTTTTCCACAACTCGAACTGGTCTCGCTTCCATTCGACCGCCCCGACCCCGGGACGTTGCTCCGCCCGCCCTTCGACTTCCGCGCCCAAATGCATGAGACAAGGGTCAACGCCGACGCCTTGCTGGCGGAGGGAAAGATCGAAGAAGCCGAAGCTTATATGGAGGAACGCCGGCAGGTATTTTTGAAGAACGGGTATCTCTTGCGCAAGATCAACCAGGCGTATTTCGCCTTTCACGGTGCATACGCCGACACTCCCGGCGGTGCAGCGGGGGAAGACCCGGTTGGTCCCGCCGTGCGAGCCCTGCGGGAACAAAGCGACTCGCTGGCTGATTTCATCAATACGATGTCCTGGATGTGGTCGTTCGAGCAATTACAACAAAAGGTAATTCACTGATAACGTGATGAAAAAAATATTTTTTGGACTTCTATTCCTCGGCACGGCATTTCTCATGATCGCCTGCACAGAAACAGCGGATTCGACCCCGACTCCGGGCGTCACCCCGTTCTTTGCCACCGAACCCGTGTTCACCCCCACGCCTGACTTTTCCTGCACGCTGACCGATGTGTTGCCCACCCCTCTCCCAACGCAGCAATCCTTGGTGCCCCCCATCACTGATGAAGATTTTTCCATCGGTCCAGCCGAGGCTCCTGTAACCATCCTCGAATATTGCGACTTCCAATCGGATATCTGCCTGGCAATGGCGCAGACCATCGCAGACCTGATCCGGAATTACCCGACCAGTATACGCCTTGTCTTCCGCCCCTTCCCGCTGACAGAATATCTCGATAAGTCAGACGATGCTTTGTTGGCGGCATTTGCCGCTAACGAACAGGGGAAGTTTTGGCAGATGTACGACTTGCTCTTTGTCAAACATCCGGAATGGTCTCATCTGAGCCAGGGCGAATTCAAAACCTGGCTCATCCGGGAAGCCCCCGCTCTCGAACTGGACCCGAATCAGCTTTTAGAGGCGATGAAAGCCGATAAAGCAGCGACCAGGCTCACATCTGCGAAGGAGGCGGTCACCCGGCTTCCGGTCCAGGCGGTACCGCTGGTCTTCGTCAACGGCTCGTTACAACAATACTATCTCGATTATCAAAGCCTCAACAACACGGTTGGGTTGATCCTGCTTGGGGGGAAACAATTCTCCGAATGTCCGCCCTTCACGATCGACGCTTCCAAACAATACATCGCCACCATCGAAACTGAAAAGGGCAATATTGTGATGCAGCTATTTCCAGACAAAGCGCCGCTGGCTGTGAATTCGTTCGTGTTCCTTGCGCGGCAGGGTTGGTATAACGGCGTGACCTTCCACCGTGTGATCCCTGGTTTTGCAGCACAGGCCGGTGACCCCAGCGGAACCGGCATGGGCAACCCCGGCTATCTCTTCAAGAATGAAACCAGCGACCTGTTGTTCAGCAAACCGGGCGTGGTGGGCATGGCAAATTCCGGACCCGACACCAACGGCAGCCAATTCTTCATCACCTTTGCCCCCGCCGCGCATTTGAACGGAAACTTCACCATCTTTGGGCAGGTCATCAGCGGGCTCGAGGTGGCGGAACAACTGACACCGCGTGAACCGACCCAGGGTATTTACCTGCCACCGGGCGACGTCATACTAAATCTGACAATAGAAGAAAAATAAACAGGTAGAATCTAATTCATGAAATATCATCTCGACGCGCGTGAAGGCGACCTGGCACAACTGGTCGGCCTTACCCACAAACACTTCATCTTCGTCCTGCAAGGCGGCGGAGATTTTCAAAGTCATCGCGGGGTCATCAAACATGATGACCTCATCGGCAAACCCTGGGGCACGCAGGTGTTCAGTCATACCGGGGCGCCTTTCTTTTTATTGCAGCCATCGCTGGCAGACATTCTAAACGAGCTTCCACGGAATACACAGATCCTTTATCCGAAAGATATCGGTTACATCCTGATCCAGATGGGTATCTCGGAGGGGCAAACTGTTTTGGAAGCCGGGACCGGCTCAGGCTCGATGACGATCGCCATCTCCTCTGCGGTCGGGTCGACAGGCAAAATAGTATCCTACGAAAACAAACAGGATACGCAAAACCTGGCGCGGAAGAATCTCGAACGGATCGGGCTCGCCTCTCGGGTGGACTTCAAATTGCGCGACATCCAACAGGGGTTTGACGAAACCGATGCGGATGCCTTCTTCCTCGATGTGCAAAACCCCTACGATTACATATCCCAGGTGCGGGCAGCCCTCAAACCGGGGGGATTTTTCGGTTCATTGATGCCCACATATAACCAGGTCGAGAAAGTCCTCTATGCCTTGAAGCAGAACAACTTTGCATTTGTGGAGGTCTGTGAGCTGCTACTGAGATATTACAAGACCAACCCTGCCAGGCTGCGCCCCACCGACCGGATGGTGGCGCACACAGGTTTCCTGGTCTTTGCCAGGAAGATCGAGCCGACCGATGACCCGCGCGGTGCGGCACTTTCATCGGAGATCAGCGGGATCGAAGAGGAGTATTGAGATGTTTCGAAGAGCCAGAAGGTTTATGAGGGGTGGTCCCCCACACCGAAGGGGAGCTCCACCGCCGCCACCTGAACTTCGACATGCCCATCGCATGATGGACGAAGGGAATTATGGCGAAGCTTCACTTGCGTTCTACGACCTCGCAAAAAAAGCAGAAGAACTTTTCCCCGAGCGGGCGCCATTCCTGTATATTGAGGCGGGGCACGCCGCATTATTGGGCGGGGACGGAAAAAAGGCGGTAACCCATTTCCGCAGCGGGCTAACCCTGCTCGCGACTCAACAGCGTTACCACCGGGTGCGCAGAGCCGGTGAACGGATCATCGATGGTTTGCGCTCGCACGGGTTCAAAGCCGAAGCGGAGGAAATTGCATCTGTAATTCAAGGCAACCTTCCCGCCTCAGCAGATATCCTAACGGAACCGCCGCGGAAGCAGGCTATCCTGCCTACACATTGTCCCTCCTGCGGTGCGGCAGTCCGACCCGATGAAGTGGATTGGCTGGATGACATCACCGTGGAATGCGATTATTGCGGCAGCCCGGTCCGGGCAGAATCCTAGCATGCAGGCCATTACGGAGGAATTCCTGCAAGCGAAATTGCAGGAAGCAGACCCCGCTCTTGCGGAGACGGATGGATATGCCGAGATCCCATTCCAGGCAGATGCCCACTTGAAATGCGCCGCCGTCCTTGTGCCGTTGGTCCATTTCCAGGATGATTGGCATATCATCTATACGCGCCGCACCGACAAGGTCGAGTCGCATAAAGGGCAGGTGTCATTTCCGGGCGGGGCATGCGACGAAGGCGAAATCACTCCCGAGCAGACCGCGTTGCGAGAAGCCGATGAGGAGATCGGTATCAACCCCGCGGATGTGAAAGTTATCGGCAAGCTCAGCCGCATGGTCACGATCAGCAAATTCCGCGTCAGCCCTGTGGTTGGGATCATCCCTTTTCCGTATGCGTTCAAGACGGCGGGTATTGAGGTGGCGCGGGTTTTCACCATTCCTCTCCTTTGGCTGGCAGACCGGAACAATTATTGGGAATTCTCACTGCCCGGCTCAAGTAGATCCGTGATCGCCTACCATCCTTATGACGGTGAACTCCTCTGGGGCGCAACGGCAAGGATGACGGTCGATTTCATGAAGATACTGGGGTTTATTCAATAACTCCTTATAAGACACATTCGAAGCCTGCCAATAAAAAAAATCCGCCATCTTTCGATGACGGATTTTTGTCTATCATGGGTCTTACTTTTTGTCTTCGCCTTCTTCGGCCTTCTTACCACGTTCCACGCTGAGTTCCGGAGCCGCCGCTTCAGCCGCAACTGCCGCACCTTCAGCCGCAACTGCTGTCGTTTCTTCCTTGATGATCGTGACAACAGCGATGGTTTCTTCAGGATCACCCAGAATGCGGATCTTGTCCGACACTGCCACATCGCGTACGCGGATCAGATCGCCAATCTGCTTGAGCATGGCGATATCCACATCGATACGTTCAGGCAGGTCACCAGGGAAGCATTCAACTTCGAGCCGTTCGAGGTTGTGAACAAGGATGCCGTTATAGTCCTTCACAGCCCCGGAAACGCCGACAAATGCCAGTCCGACACTGGTGCGGATCTTCTCGTTCATATCTACGGCCAGGAAGTCCACATGGGTCAAGACACCTTTGATGTAATCGCGTTGGCGTTCACGCACAAGAGCGGGGAACTCAGCCCCATCCACATTGATCGTGACCAGGCTGGACGATGTCAACTTGCCCAGCACCATGCTTGCATTGTGCGCCTCAAGGACGATTGAGATCGGTTCAACATGCCGCCCGTAAATGACCGCCGGGAGTTTGCCTTCGCGGCGCAAGGCTTTCACCTGTTTGCCGGTCACATCACGTTTGGCAGCCTTCAAAACAACTTTTTCCATCTTACTTTGCTCCTCGGGCGCCTCTCACCCCGCCT
>CAZYLM010000102.1:0-9118 GCA_964648645.1 uncultured Anaerolinea sp. | reverse complement strand
GAGCGGATGTGAGAGGTGGCATCGTCGGGTCCTTCGAGATTGTGCGTGTACCAACTGTCCCGTTCGGGAGCGAGGCGTTCCATGAAAGTTTCGAGGTCAGCCCGGGCGGTTGGATCCCAGTTCTCACTGATGACGAGAGAAGCGCTGGTGTGTTGAAGGAATAGGAAACACATCCCCTCCTGAACATTCCACTCTTTCAATTGGGAACGAATTGATGTAGTAATGTCCTGAAGCCCTTTGCCATGGGCGGAAATTTCCAGGGTTGTCTTGTGCCAGTTCATGATGAGAATTATAGCAGGCACAATAGTCAAGCTGATCCCCCACAGATGAATTAAACCTGCTTACTACCCTGTTACAAGGTTCAAGGTCACTGTAAACTTCGTCCCTTTATTGACCTCGGTATCCACGTGGATGCTGCCCTTGAGTTGATTCACGATCGACTTGACGATATACAAACCGATACCGCTGCCAGGGATCTCCGCTGCAGTCACATTGCGGGCACGATAAAAGCGCTCAAATAAATGAGGAAGCGCCTCAGGGGGAATTCCCAACCCCGTATCTGAGATGGAGACACGCGCCTCTTTATCGGTTTGCTCGACGACCAGTTCCACATCGCCGCTATCAGGAGAGAACTTCACCGCATTACTGAGCAGGTTGATAAATACCTGGTGGAGCGCGCTTCGATCACCCCAGATAAAACAAGGGTGCGTCGGTTGGAGGAATTGGATCGTGATATTTCGCTTTTTTGCGATGGGCTTCACTCCCGAAACCGATTCTTTCAAAACTGCAACCAGGTCAACGGACGCCATTTCGACCCGCAGCGCCCCGTGTTCAAGCCTGCCGGCCATCAACAGTTCGTTGATCAAATTCTTCTGGCGGTTCAATTCGCTCGAAAGGGTCATGAGATATTCTTCGCTTTCCTCCGGAGTACATCCTCTTCGCAACAGGTCAGTCATCAGGATCGCCGCTGTAATCGGGGTTCGCAGTTCATGCGATGCCCAATTAATGAAGTCTGATTTCATCTGGTCGAGTCGCGCCTGCTCGGTTATATCCCGGACAAGAATCAAAGCTTCCAGTTTGCTAAGCGGAAAGAGGCGCGCTTCAAATATCCCATCGCTTCCCTGAAGGGTGAAACTATCCACTGTGCGTGGTTGGTAAAAGAACGTTTCGCTCGGGATTTTTGGCAACATCTTTCCCGCGATCTCTTCCCCCCAAAGATCGTAAAGATTCCTGCCGATAACGATCGCCGGTTCGTGAAAGAGCGGGTGCGTCGGACCGGCATTGTAATCAAAAATTCTTCCCGAACGGTCAACCCGTACAAGCAGGTCAGGCAAAGCATCCACAATGATGCGGTTGCGTCGTTCACTCAACCTCAAAGTCTCTTCATAGTGGATGCGTTCGATGGCTGCGCCCAATAAATTGGCAGTGGTCTGCACAATGTCAAAACTGGTCGACAACCATGTCAACTTGTCTTCACTGCTGAACAAACCGAGGAAGCCCCACATCCCCAGCGCCCCCTGGATCGGGACGGCAAGCATCGAGAGCCCCGGCGACCCTGTTCCATTTTCCGGGGCGTCTGGGAGGGTAAAAACCCGGTCCGGGAACTTCGATAAAGAATCCAGGTACGGGCGCAAAACAGCCACCGGATCAAACTCAGGGACGGCTGGATCCACCCATTTATGCCGGATGCGCAGAATGGAGTTCTTTGCTTCGAAGATCACGCAACTGAACACTCCCACTGCATAACCAAGTGATTCAAGCGCCTCGGGCATCCGGCCTTCGATGTTCGTGGATCGGAACAACATCGCCGTCACCTCCCCGATGATGGACTGGGCGCGCATGTTGCGCTTCATCACACGTTCGTTCTGGATGCGTTCGCTGATATCCCGTACAACCAGCTGGATAAATGCTGTTTTACCAGCCGGGTCAGTTATTAAAGAAGAACGCATTTCCGTCTGCAGGTAGGAACCGTCCTTCCTACGAAGCGTCTGTTCGAATGCGGTTGTGCGAGTATCGAATAACAATCGCTTCCGGACGGGATTCTCCAACCCCAACACTGATTCTGCGGATTTAGAGATCAACTCTTCTTCAAAATAACCGAGCAGCCGTCCCGCTTGAGCGTTGGCGCTGATGATCTTCAATTCCGGATCGAGGATCAAAACGCCATCCCCCGCCTGCTCGAACAGAGCGCGGTAATCGAGCCCATTCCCCCATTGCGACTCACGAATTCCCGTACGGGGAGTCGTACCATCAACTGGCAGAATCTGCTCATCCATGTTTCACATCATCCAAAGGCACATCTGGAAGGACTGCCTGCACACAACAGCCTTGCGCGCTTTCGAGAATGGTTACCTCGCCCCCAAGAGACCGAAAGATGGCGCGGGCAATGGTCAAACCGAGACCCAACCCCTGATACTCCCGTGAAGGACCCTGACTGATCTGGTAATACCGTTCGAAGACTTTCTCGCGGAGTGCGGCAGGGATTCCTGACCCCTGATCCTCGACGGTGATCGTCCCACCGCCGCGTTTACTGGGCGTAACTTTTATGATGACGGTCCCATCCTGGGGGCTGAACTTAAAAGCGTTATCCGCCAAATGCTGAATGGCGTGTACAAATTCATGCCGCGGTGCTTTGATCGTGCCCGCAGTGGAGACGATGGGCACAAAGTTCAATGATTTCGTGTCGTACCGGGTGAGCCGCCTTTTGAGCGGATGGATGATATGCGTTTCAAGGTTGATCGCCTGTCGGACATTGTTGAAAATTCCCTGGTCGAAATCCGTCAAAAAGATGATATCGGAGATAAGCGATTCAAGCCGGTCGCCACTGGAACGGGCTATACGGATGAATTCCTTCTGCTCTTCGACTGTATTGAACTTCTGGGTTGCCACGATCTCGAGGAACATCATCACATTATTGAGCGGCGTGCGTATCTCATGATGGAAGTTTTGCATCAACTCGCGCCTGAGTTTTTCGATATCCTCCCTATCGATCCGCCGTGCCAGCTCGAATCCGAGCTTCCTTTCTCCCTGGGCACGCCGGAGGACCGCCTCCACCCTTGCCGCCAACTCTTCCACATCGAAAGGTTTTGCCACATAGTCGTCCGCACCGCTGCGTATGCCTGTTACGCGGTCTTCAACTGCCGCCCGCGCGGAGAGGTAGATCAGCGGAGTACCGGCAAGTGCCGGATCCGCATTGAGGCGCTCCTTCAATTGAATTCCATCTAGCACCGGCATCCTGATATCCGAGATAATGAGGTCTGGATGGTTTTCCCCCGCTTTGAGAAGCGCATCACTACCGTTCTCTGCGGCGATGACCCGGTACCCGAGGCGTGTCATTGCAGCGGACAAACCCATGCGAATAGGCGCTTCGTCTTCGACGATCAGAAGCAGGGGTTGTTGGTCGTTTATTTTCGTGTCCATTACACAGTCCATCCCCGATTATCCCCTCAATGGACATGCTAATCATAATAATGCCATGACAATTTTTTATCCGTACGGTCAAACAAAGGCTGAAGCTAAAGCTGCTCAGTGTGCTTGTCATTTCAAGCAAACTCTGGGCGACCTAACCGGTATAATGGAGCTATGTTCATTGATCAGGTAAATATTCATGTGAAATCCGGAAAAGGCGGAGATGGGATGGTCCACTTTCGCCGTGAAAAGTATGAACCGCGCGGCGGTCCCGATGGCGGAGATGGGGGTAAAGGCGGCGATCTAATTATTGAGGTCAAATCGACCCTTAATTCGTTATCCCACTTCCGACCCAAGCAATCTTTTACAGCGGAAGACGGCGTGAATGGTGGAAGCTCCCAAATGACCGGCCGGCATGGGAAGGAACTTGTTATCCACGTTCCTCCAGGCACGGTCATATTCGATGCAGAAACCGGCTCCCTCCTCGGAGATCTAACGAACCCGGGGCAGCAACTCGTTGTCTGTAAAGGCGGGCGCGGCGGGCGCGGGAATCAACATTTTGCAACTTCGCGGAATCAAGCTCCGCGAACAGCAGAACGTGGCGAGCCACATGAAGAAAGGATGCTTCGCCTCGAACTTAAGCTGATAGCAGATATTGGCATCATCGGCCTGCCCAACGCCGGGAAGTCAACCCTCCTTTCCGTTCTGACGAACGCCAAGCCCAAGATCGGTGACTATCCCTTTACGACCCTCGAACCGAATTTGGGTGTTGCCCGGATTGACGACGATACAACGGTCGTGCTGGCAGATATCCCAGGTCTCATCGAAGGCGCGCATGAAGGGGCAGGGCTGGGTCACGACTTTTTACGTCATATCCAACGCACACGGATCTTGATCCATATGATCGACGGTCTATCAGAAGACCCAATTGCTGACTACAGTCAAATCAATACCGAGCTTTCATTATTCGACCCAAAGCTCGGCCGGAAGCCCCAGATGGTGGTTATCAACAAGATCGACCAACCCGATGTGCAGGAACGCCTGAAGGACATTCAAGCCAGCTTTAAAAAGAAAAAAGTAGATGTCATCACCGCCTCTGCCATGGCACGCACGAACACACGCGAGATATTGCTGTCAGCATTTCGTATGCTCCAGGAGCTTCCGCCGGAAGCCGTCGAGGAAGAGGCTCTGCCCGTCTATAAACCCGAGGTCGACCCGAACCTGTTCAACATCCACAGGGAGGATGGCGATAAGTGGAGAGTATCTGGTGTCGCGATCGAACGTGCTGCAAAGATGACTTATTGGGAGCACTACGGCTCTGTACGCCGCTTTCAAAAGTTGATGCAGAAACTCGGGGTCGATAAAGCTTTACGCGAAGCGGGTGTTCAGGATGGAGACACGGTTTTCGTGGGGGATTTCGAACTCGAATGGCAGGAGTAGGCAGGTGGTATAAAAAGAAATTTTCAGAAATACTAAGACCTCTGGCAACAACCTTTCCTCAAAGGTCTCGGTGCTCTTTCTGGCTACTTATGCTAGAGACCAGATCAACGATGTGCGTGCAACCATAAACTGCATGCACTTTTTCATTTCCACATCTTTTCTTTACATTTCCTTCTAAACCGGGGATACAATTAATCCATGAATAAACAACGAATCATCACCATCGGCTTGATCGTTCTTGGATTGTTCATCACCTTTTTCTTTGGGATGAAGATGCTGCATTCATTCAAAAGGTTTCACCGCCCGGGTCCTTTTAATGAAGGTCCACCATCGGCAAACTCAACTGATGCAGAGCTGATCCGAGACTGGATGACGATCCCCTACATCGCCGACACGTACGACGCTCCGCCGGATGCCATCTTTTTCAGCTTGGGCATCGAACCGGAAAAACAGGCGGGCAAAAAGAGCTTGAAGCAATTGAACGATGAATATTTCCCCAGCCAACCGGGCGTGGTATTGGCACATGTCAAGGCACTGATCAAATCCTTCCAATCAGGCACAATACCGCCATCCCCAATCGTGCCAGCGCCCCCGCAAACACCATGACCGAATCCATCTCAGGTTTTTTTCTCACACAGGTCATCAACTATGGCGCGCCCCTTTTTGCCCTGACACTGTTCCTTGGAGCGATCGGACTGCCGGTTGGAGCATCCCTGATGGTGATCGCCGTCGGGGCATTTTCGCAACAGGGGTACTTCGAGTGGGGCATTATGATCGTTCTGGGTCTGCTGGGAGCCGCCCTTGGCGACGCACTCAGTTTCAGTATGGGCTACTATGGCAGGGATTGGGTGGAAAAAAAGTTTGGCGCTTCACCATCCTGGATCAACGCCCGTGGGTATTTCGAGAAACGGGCATGGGTTGCGATCTTCCTAACGCGCTTCCTAGTCACAGCCCTGGCGATTCCCACCAATTTGATCGCAGGTGGCAGCGGATACACCTTCCGGCGCTTCATGTTATATGACTTGCTCGGAGAGTTCATCTGGCTCATTCTTTACGGCGGTTTGGGCTACGTGTTCGGAACCCAATGGGAAACCGTCTATGAATTCCTCGGCAACTTTGGCGGGTTCGTTCTGGGTGCAGTGATCGTCGGGGCGGGCATCTGGCTGGCGAGGAGTCAGTTCTCCAAAACACAGTATACCGTCGCACAATAAAAAATGCCGTTCAATGAACGGCATTTTTCAGCCTAGTGGTGATGCCCATCCCCTTCATGGACGTGCCCGTGGTCGAGTTCCTCTTCGGTTGGCTCTCTCAGGGCAATGACCTTGACGTAAAAATCCAGAACTGCCCCGGCAAGCGGATGATTGAAGTCCAGCTTGACGGTCTTGTCGTTGAATTCGGCAACGTAAGCAGCCTGATGATTGCCGTCCTCATCGGTCACATGCAACTCCAACCCTTCCTCCAGTTTCATGTCAGCTGGGAATTCCGAACGTGAGACATCGGTAAAGGCTTCTTCGTCGAACTCGCCATAGCCATCTTCGGGTTGGACGGTGACATTCTTGCTCTCGCCGATCTTCATCCCCATCATCTCATTTTCGAGCCCGGGGATGATGTTGCCATACCCTGCCAGAAACTGAAGCGGACCCGCCTCTTCGGAAGAGTCCAAAACATCCCCATCCACAGTCAGTTTGTATTCCATCGAAACAACCAGACCGTCTTTTACTGTGTCGTGTGCCATATTTATTCCTTTTGAATTTAATGCGCCCATTGTACCAGTGAAACATCAGGTTCATCCCCTTAAGCTATAATTTCTTCGTCCACAACATTGCTAAAAAACAGGAGAGTATCTATCATGAAGAGACCACGTGCGCGCGCCCTTGGAATCCCTTTCGAGGGTATGCCGGGAGAATACAATGCCATTACGGATGTGCCCGGAGTGACAGTAGGATACTCGACCATCATAGAAGGAGCGGATGCGCGCACCGGTGTAACGATCATCCACCCGCGGGGGCAGGAAGATTACACGCCTGTTTATGCAGGCATTCATTCATTCAATGGCAACGGCGAAATGACCGGCGCTCTATGGCTCGAAGAATCGGGCTGGCTGGAAGGTCCCATCGGGATCACCAACACACACAGCGTCGGGATTGTCCGCGATTCCATCATCGCCTGGCAGGTCAAACATAACAAACGATACCAACCCTGGGTCCTGCCGGTGGTCGCAGAAACAGCAGACGCCTGGCTCAATGATATGGATGGCTTTTTTGTGAAAGAGAGACATGTCTTTGAAGCGCTTGACTCAGCAAAATCTGGAAGTGTCACCGAGGGAAACGTCGGCGGTGGGACAGGTATGATGTGTTACGAATTCAAAGGTGGCACCGGCACATCCTCACGCAAACTTCCCGAAAAACTTGGCGGGTGGACGGTGGGCGCCTTGGCGCAAACAAACTTCGGCCGGCGGCACTTGTTGACGGTTGCAGGCGTTCCCGTCGGCAAGCATTTGGTGGAGGACGCTCCCATTACCAGCGGCGAAGACCCCTATCGCATGGATGACGGCTCGCTCATTGTCATCGTCGGTACGGACGCCCCATTGTTGCCGCATCAACTGAAGCGGGTGGCGAGGCGGGTTTCTTTAGGGATGGCACGCACCGGCTCCATTGGTGGGAATGGGTCTGGGGATATTTTCCTGGCGTTTTCCACCGCCAACCCTCAGGCGGCAAAACCCAATGCAAAAGGCATCTCCGATATCCAGGCTTTATCCAACGAAAAGATCGACCCCGTTTTCGCAGCCACCGTCTTCGCCACCGAGGAGGCCATCATCAATTCGATGGTCGCTGCAGAGGATATGAGCGGCCATGAGATCAGTGTCAAAGCGTTGCCGGACAAGGAAGTAATGGATTTATTGAAACAATACGGGCGACTTTCGAAGGATTGAAGTAACAGCTAAATAAACACAGGAGGCGGAAGGTCAATTTTACCTTCCGCCTCCTGTCAATTATGCTGCCTACTTGACTACTTCTACTTTTACACTAACGTTCAGTTTATCCCCCACATCCTCCAGTGCTTCGCTCCAGGCATTGAAGTTCAACTTGGGCGGAACGAGCACCACACCCTTCATCATAAATAATGGAGTGCCGCTCATTGGTGCTGGCGCCGCGCTTGTATCCATACTTTCAATATTTATACCTTGCGATGCCAGATGATGCGAAATCTCGTGGATGATGCCTTCATGATCGGCGCCTGTCACTTCAATCTCGTATGGCAGCCAACCCGCATACTTCTTCGAGTCATCTTCGGTCTGCATCAACGCAACCTGATAGCCTTCAGCGCGCAGACTTTGAAAATCTTTATCGAGGTTTTGGAACTCTGCATCCGGGACGGTCACCAGCATTAACATGGCAAACTCGCCGCCCAATCGAGCCATACGGCTGGATTCAACATTTCCGCTTCGCTTTACGACCAGACTTGTCACCTGATCGACCAACCCGATCTTGTCCTTCCCCGTCAGCGTCAAAACAATATTCTTTGCCATGGCAGATTCCCTTTCCGTTTGTGAAATATAGCACCGAGTATAGCACACGAATAATGACGCGATTATCCACCTTTTGCCGCCAGATAATCGGTGTATCCGCCTGCATACCCGGTAAGCTGACCATTCTCGATCACCAGCAAACGCTGCATGGTTTGGTCGAGGAAGTAGCGGTCATGTGAAATGACCAAGACCGTCCCTTCGAAATCTGCGAGGGCTTGCTCCAGCACTTCGGCAGAAGCGATGTCAAGATTGTTGGTGGGTTCGTCCAACAACAGGAAATTCGCCCCAGAGAGAACGACCAACGCCAACTGCAAGCGGCTGCGTTCTCCGCCGGAGAGTTCTCCTATTTTTTGTGATACTTGCTTGTACGTAAATAAATATCGTAGCAAGAACGCTGTGGCTCTTGATTCGCTCATCTCGCCTGCATAACGAACAGCATCCAACACAGTCTGATTGAAATCGAGCGTCTCATGTTCCTGCGCATAATGTCCGATCGATACGCTCGGACCGATCTTGATCTCGCCTGTATCCGGCATCTCTTTGCCCAGGATCATGCGCAGCATCACAGACTTCCCTGCCCCATTCGCACCGATCAACCCAACCCGTTCGCCATGCCAGATGGTCTCGTTGACGTTCGTAAAGACTTTGCGCTCACCAAAGGATTTCGAAATATGCTCTAATTCCAAGACCTTGTTCGAGCCGCGCCAACCGTTCAACCGCAATTCCATGCGGCGGCGTTCT
>CAZYLM010000101.1:0-9356 GCA_964648645.1 uncultured Anaerolinea sp. | reverse complement strand
CTAAAAACAACGAATAAACCTGAATATAAAAAAACGGCAGATCGAACTGCCGTTTTTTTATTAAATGGCTTGGGGTGCAACAAATAGTCCGGGGGCGAAAGCCCCAGCTTCATCCATCACGTTTGAGCCGCGCTCCGCAGGTACGGCAGAAGCGGTCGCTTACTTTGGCGCGCGCTCCACATTGCGGACAGTACAGGCTGGTCAAGTCATCCTCGGCTTCTGTGTTCGAATGCCTGCGGCGCGACTTGGACTTGGAAGCACGCCCCCATTGGAAGTAATATGCCAACCCTCCCGCGATCATGATGACACCCAGCCCGCCGATAATATAGGGCAGACTGTTGGCAAGCGAGACGCGCCCCGGCGTATTTTCGTTGATGGGCTCGGCGATCTGCACGCTTTGCGCCTGTGAGACGAGTGTGTCGGTGGTCTTCTCATAACCGATGGTCACAGCGAATTGTTCACCGGCTTTGAGTTGAACGGGACTGCCTTCGTAATAGGTCAGCCCGTTGGAGTTTTGAACCGAGTCATGCTTGGGGTCGAGCGTGACCCTGGTGACATCCAACGGTTCGAGCATGATATAGTGGAAGGATTCGACTGCGAATCCGTTATCCCACAGATAGGAAAAGAGGCGCTCATTCCCGTTAAATGCCAGTGACTGGTAATACTCGAAGCGGTATGCCATGTTTTGCTCGACGAGCAGGCTGAAGGTTTGATATTCGCCTTCTGTGGTGGGACCCTGATATGGGAAATCCATGAACCTGCCGCCGCCCTCATCGGATGCCACGGCGATCAGTGTCGCATCAGCCGGAATGCGAAAGGTAAGTGTGGCAGGCAGGGAGAGGTCTGCCGCGGGCTGGAAGTCGGTAATGACAAGCATGCTGGGCTGGTCGTACTCGGGCCAGAACTGCACGGTGACGAAGGAAAGCGCCGCATCGTTCTGCGCGGATGCGGATACCGGGAATAAAAGGAAGACTCCCAGAAGAAGGAGCGAGATCGACTTGCGCATGAATGCCTCCAAACGATAAGGTTCCCGACCATGGCCAAGGCTTGCGCAGCGAAGTGACAGTCTCCTGCGGAGCACTGTCACATGTGCGTGCCTTTTGTGCACGGGCCGGTTTTTTCGAATCTTACCATGCGTCATTTGCATGTGACCGAATCGCTGTCACCGGCTCTGACGGATAAATGTCACCGGTTTTGAGGGAGGGGAAATATCTCCAGAAAAGGTCGACTTTATAACCCGCTTTGGAATACCAGAAACGGACCATTGAATGGGTGCTTGATCTGAAGAATCTTGAGTTTGGAAAACTGCTCCACACCCAGGACAAATTCCATTTCCTCAATCAATTCTTCTTTTTCGTCTTGGGAATGGAAGGCACAGATAAGATTGATGGTGTCGTCGAGGATTTCGGGGTATTGGTTTGAATTCAAAATATTTGCATCAGGTTTGACATCAGCCAATACGCGAAAACGCATACTAACGGACGCTTTATCCACGCTGCGAACACGGCTAAAGATATCCTGACGAGACAAAGCGCTTTTCAATTTTCGCTTCACATCTTCTTCGATCTCTGTGCCGCTCAACTCTTCGTCAATTACCTGGGAGAACGTCTCTCCGACCAGATCTTCGGCAGGAATAGTTTCAAAAAAACTGCCATGCACCAGACAGATTTTCTGATGATCCTTTTTGCGTCCCCGGACGAGATAGTACACATCGCGTACTTCCAATGCGAACACATCATCACCCGCATCCCTCATTTGCTTGAAAACAATGCCACTTTCGGATGCAACAATATTCCTTATAAGTTTTTTACCTGTTGGAATGGTCGAGTTAAAAGAAGAAACATTGTAAACATTGCTGTCCTTCAATTCCACAAGCTCCCCGCCAGAAAACCGTCCCTGCTTATTGATCTTGATGGCAAGATCGGGAAAAACTCCCCGGTTGACGCAAGACAACATTCCCTTTGGGAAAGGAAACTTATCCAACTTTTCGACTTTCTTGAATTTTGATCTGTTTTCAAATAGGCTTTGCCAAAAGTGAAATATAGAATACATCATCCCTGCTTGAATAAAGACGGCTGTCTGGATTTCGTCTTTATAACGGTTTTGGGAGGCTCACCTCCCCATAAAGTCGACAAGTTTTCTGTATATCTATACTCGTCGAAATATTTATCGATATTATCCGGTTCGCGGATGCTCTTCAATCTTTCTCGAATCAAGGCAGAATTCTTTGGGTCGATCTCGATACCGATACTATCGCGCTTTAGCTGATGGGCAGTAACAAGCGTAGTACCTGTTCCTGCAAACGGGTCAAAAATCTTATCGTCTGGCTTCGATGATGACAAGATGATCCGGAGCAACAAAGCAATGGGAGACTGTTGTTTGTGAACCCGTTCGCCGCTTTTACCTCGGATAGCTTCATCGCCCGCAAAGTAGCCCGAAGTCAATTCCCGAATGTCATCCCATATGTCTGTGACATAAACCCCGTTTTCACGTTCATATTTGTAATTTGCAGGCAATGGAGGCGAAATTCTTAATCGGTTGAACACCCGGGCCTTTTCACCCTTCGTACAATATGCCAAAATCTGGTAATGCTTTCCATATTTGCCCGCGACTGGGACCGCTGAAGTTTTTTTCTTCCAAATAATGAGATTCTGTAACACCCAGCCAGTTTGCCTCAAACAGCGCATTACTTCTTCGGCATTCTTCTCTCTCTGCATGAAATAGATCGCACCCCCGGGCGAAGTGATATCAAAAACCCCCTGACAAACTTCACGCATCATTTGCCAGTATTCACCAAAGGCGAGATTATCGTCGTGGAAACTGTAATCCTTATTTTGATTAAATGGTGGATCAAGAAAGGTCAGGTCAACCTTCCCAAGTTTATTTCCGTTCTTCAAGTATTCAAGACAACTTCCCGTCAAAACTTTATTCATATCGATATTCAAAGTATATCAGCAACTTCTCCATCCCCCATCGCCCCCGCCAAACCAACCCAAATCCACAGGCTGCCTGACAAATTCTTTAGGTAGGGAATTCCCCTATACCCTGAGGGCGGAAAACGTGCAAGAATCGGCTAAAACGTGACCGTTTTTGACCGATACCAGACAGGGACCCAGCAGAGAGCGTCCCAGGCGCAGAGGCTGGCATGAGACAAAAAATGCCCCGATTCTTAAAAGTAATAATTCAATATTTGGGTCTCCCCGACCTCTTCGGTACCGATGACACCCGTACCGAACGACTGTTGGCTGTCTACCTCTGGTCGTTCATGATCATTGTCACCGCGGGCTGCATCCTCCTGATCCTCCGCGACCCCTCCCAGATCATCCGCCCCGTATCCGTCATCGTTGCCGTCGATTCATTCTACAGCATCATCTACGCCCTGATCAAATACAGGGTGGTCCGGAGCCGCCTTGCAGCATTTCTTACCGTCTGGCTCACCTGGCTGCTGATGACAGTCACCCTTGTGACCGGGGGCGGGGTTCATTCCCCTGCATTCAGCGGGTATTTGGTGCTGACCTTCCTGGCAGGCATCACCCTCGGGCAAAATTCCATGCTGGCAGTCGCCCTTGCCAGCGGGCTCGCCGGGTTCGCCATCGAATACAGCGAAGTTTTAGGCATCCTCCCCCCCGCACAATACCGAACATCGCATTTTAGTTTCGCCATCCTGCAGGGCATCATGCTCATCATGATGTCCATGATGCAATACTATGCAAGCCTGCTGGTCAACAACGCCCTGTCCAAAGCCCGCGAGGAGTTGAAGGAACGTCAACAGAAGGAAAAGGAACTGCTGGAAAGTCAGAAACGATTCGTCGCCATCTTCGAGAACAGCCCCGTCCCCACCTCGCTTACGCAGGTTGACAATAATCACCTGCTGGCGGTCAACCCAATGTGGCTGGACCTGACAGGCTTCACCCGCGAAGAAGTGGTTGGGAAGCGCGTCCAGGATCTTAACGTCTGGGCAAGGCTTGAAGACCGCAGGCAGATGCTCGCCCTCCTGGAAAAACAGGGCAGGGTCGAAAATTTTGAAACCCTGTTGTGCAGGAAGGACAAACAATCCCGCAACATCTCGGTCTCAGTCGCGAAAATCAACCTTGACGGCGTAGACTGCCTGATCTTCCAGACGCTCGACATCACCGACAGGCTTGCCCTGGAACGATCCCTGCGGGAGAGCAATGAACGCTTCGACCAGATCGCCCGGCACATCCCCCAGGTTTTCTGGATCTCCGAACGCATTGGCGGGCTGGTCTACGTCAGCCCGGCATTCGAATCCATCTACGGGCGCCCCGCTGAAGACTTTTATCATCTCCATAAAGAATATATCGAAGTCGTGCATCCCGAAGACCGGCATATCGTGGATGCCGCCTTTGAGCAGGAAACCCGCGGCGAGACCGTGGAAATGGAATACCGCATCATCCGTCCCGACGGCGAGACCCGCTGGATCCATGATCGTGCCATTCCAGTCCTCGACCGTAACGGTCAACTCTTGCGGACGATCGGAGTCGCCACCGACATCACCGAACGCAGGGAAAAGGAAGCAGAACGCCGGGAACTGACCTCCACACTTCAAGATGCGGAAGAACAGGTCGGTCTGGCAAGCTGGTCCTACGATGTCACAACCGGCAAGGGCAGATGGAGTCCGCACATGTTTGCCCTGTTTGGGTTCGACCTGGCGGAAGAGCCGCCTCAAATGCAGGATTATCTCGACCGCATCCACCCCGAAGACCGGGGGATCCTCGGTGGGACCCTGGCAGCCATGCTGCAGGGGGTGGAAACAACCACCACGTTCACATATCGCACCAACCCCGAGCATGGCGAGATGCGAGTTCTCAAGCCGACCTATCGGTTGGAAAGGGACCCGAACGGACAGATCGTAAAATTTACCGGCACCGTCCTCGATATAACCGAACGCATACGCTCCGAGGCGGAGCGCGAGTATCGCCAAAAATTATTGGAAAAGGTCATCCACGCCGGAAAGAACATCACCTCCGTCACAGACTTCGACCTGTGCCTGCGTGAGATCCACCGCAATATCACCACCATTCTCGGCTTCGATCGTGTTGGCTTGTTCCTCTACGATGAAGATAAGAAACTGGTCAATGGGGCATACGGCACCGACCGCCAGGGTCGGCTCGAGAGGAACGACTGGTACTCAAAACCGGTGGATGCATGGAGCGACTGGCAGGCGGCATTGAAAAGCCCTTCAGGCTATTCAATGGATGAAGACTTCACCGCGACCCATAACCCGCTCCCGCAGAACGAAATGTACGGCGTCAAACAGCATGTCACACTGGCAGCCTGGACGGGCAGTAAACCGGTGGCGTTGATGACCGTCGACAACCTGCTCACCCAAAAACCGATCACACCCGCAGACCTTGAAGCCCTGCAGTTATATGCGGGCTATGCCGGGCTCGCGATCGAAAACGCCCGCATGCACTCCGAACTTGAACAGCGCGTCATCGAGCGGACGGAGGATCTGCGCCACAGCCAGGACCGTCTGCAGGTCTTCCTCGACACGGCAAGCGACCTGATCCAAAGCCTCGATGAGAGCGGTAACTACCTCTATGTCAACCAGGCCTGGTGCCGCACGTTGGGTTATTCCAGCGAAGAAGCACTGACCTTGAACATGATGCAGGTCGTGCAAAAAGAATCCCAGGAACATTGCCTCAAAATGTTCCAGAATCTCATGGCCACCCAGGCCCCGCAGAAGATCGAAGTCGCCTTCCTCACCCGGCAGGGAAAACAGGTCCTCGTTGAAGGCAGTGTCAATGTCAATTTTGACGCCAAAGGGCGACGCATAACCAATGGGTTTTTCCGCGATATTACCGAGCGCAAGCTGGCCGAGGCAGCCCTGCGTGAAAGCGAAGCCACCTACCGCGCCCTGTTCGAAAATTCCAACGATGGCATCTTCCTGCTAACCCCCACAGGGCAGGAACTGCGTGCAAATCAACGCGCGATCGACATGCTGGGTTATAAAAATGAAGAATATTGGGAGAAGGTCCGCAGCCAAAAAAATCCAATCGCTGCCGACTCCGACCAGCGGGAGGATGCGATCTCAAAATTATCTGCAGCGGTCCGCGGGGAAAGGCTCGACCCATATGAAAGGCTATTCACCAGGAAGGATGGCAGCAAACTACCGGTCGAGATCACGCTTTCCCCGATCCACGATGCTTGGGGAGAAGTTCTGATGATCCAAAGCGTGGCACGCGATATCACCCAGCGCAAATTGGCGGAGGATACCCTGCGGCACGCCAACCTTGAAATGGAACGGGCGCTGCGGATGAAGGATGAATTCCTTGCCACCATGAGTCACGAACTCCGCACTCCGCTCAATGCCGTCCTGGGGCTTTCCGAAAGCCTGCTTGAAGAGACTGTCGGGCCGATGAACGAACGCCAGAAAAAATACCTCAGTACCATCAGCGAAAGCGGCAAACACCTGCTCGAGTTGATCAACGACATCCTTGACCTTGCCAAGATCGAATCGGGACAGGTCAACCTCACCTTCGAGGTCGTGAGAGTCCAGAAGGTTTGCGAAGTCTGCATCCGCCTTGTGGACCAGCTGGCGAAAAAGAAGCATCATAAAATCGAATTGCATGTCGAAGATGGGATCGACACTTTCGAGGCGGATGAACGCCGACTCAAACAAATGATCGTTAACCTGCTCGGCAATGCCATCAAATTCACACCGGAGAACGGACGCATCGGTCTGCAGGTAAGCACAGACCCGGCAGGCGGAATGCTGCGCTTCGAGGTTTCGGATACCGGCATCGGCATCGATGAGAAGGACATCGAACGGATTTTCAAGCCCTTCACTCAGTTGGATTCGGGGCTGGCACGAGAATCCTCCGGCACGGGATTGGGGCTCGCATTGGTCAGGCAGATGGCACGCCTGCATGGCGGGAATATCACTGCTGCGAGTCAGCCAGGAAAAGGAAGCCGCTTCACGCTTGCCCTGCCTGTGCATAAAATCAATTAATTCCGCACAAGCCTTCTTAAGCCTGATTCTGAGACGGAGAGGGGGGATTTTCCGTTATACTCGCGCCCATGCCCCTCCTTGCCCTGCTCCTTCTCTTCATGTCTGCATCCATGCATGCCATCTGGAACTTCCTTCTCAAGAGCGCGGAGGAGAAATACACCGCGATGGGCTGGCAGACCATCCTGAGCGGCATTCTTGCCCTGGGAATCATGTTCTACTCGGGATTACCCCCGCGCGAGATGTGGCTCTTTGCCTTCATCAGCATGCTGTTGGAAGCCATCTACTTCATTCTTTTGTGCATCGCATACAGCGACCACGACTTTTCGCTGGTGTACCCGATCGCGCGCGGGGCGGCTCCCGCCCTGCTGGTATTGTGGACGGCGATCTTCCTGCATGAACAATTGACGACAGGTGGATATATCGGTCTTGCCATGATCACCATCGGCATGATGGTCATTGGTGGGACGACGCTGTTACAAAGCAAAGGCGAGAAAGTGCATTTGAAAGGCATCCTCACCGCGCTGTCGGTGGCACTGGTCATTTCACTCTATACGTTCATAGATGGGAAAGCCGTCAAAAGCGGACCTGCCCTGCCTTATGGCTTGTCCATGTTCGTGATGGTGCCGTTTGTGACCACGCCTTATATTGCATATCACTACGGTTTGGATTCCTTCACCCGGGTCTGGAAACAGAACAGAACGTATCTGCTGATCGGCGGCGTGCTTGGGCTGATCGCATACATGATGGCTCTATTCGCCTACACCTTTGCTCCGTTGAGTTATTCGGGCGCGATTCGCGAGGTCAGCGCGGTGATCGGGGCATTCCTCGGCTGGAGATTTCTCAGGGAGCAGATGGGCGGAATCCGCGTGGTGGGCTCGTCGATCGTGTTCGCGGGGGTGATGGTCATTGCGATCTTTGGGTAGCCGTGGATGAGGTTGTAGAGATGCGGGTTTTCAATCCCCAAACAACGGTACAAAAGTCAGTTGCATCCTCCACGAAAAATGGGTAAGATAGATATGCCATGAATGGATTTCTGGCAATACGACTCTTCGGCATCCTTATGCCATGAATCAGTCCGCCTGATGGGTACACGCGTACCTGTCAGGCTTTTTTATTTCATTCCATATCGTCAAGGAGAAAGAATGCAGACACCCTGGGAGTATCGCTTTGCACACCGTATGCAGCGAATGGGAAGCTCGGTCATCCGCGAGTTGTTGAAGTTGACCGAACAGCCGGACATCATATCCTTCGGAGGCGGATTACCCGCTCCGGAGGTCTTTCCGGTGAAGCAGTTTCAGGAGGCATGCAACCGTGTGCTGACCGAACATGGCGCGCAGGCATTGCAATACAGCACAACCGAAGGGTATCGTCCACTGCGTGAGATGATCGCGCGCCATGCCGAACGGTTCAAGGTCTCTGTCACGCCGGAGAATATCATGATCACATCCGGCTCGCAGCAGGCGCTGGATTTTATCGGCAGGTTGTTCCTTAACCGGGGTGATTACATTGTGGTGGAATCGCCGACCTATCTGGGGGCGCTGCAAGCCTGGAACGCGTACGGGGCGCAATATATTTCCGTCCCGGCGGATGAGAACGGCATGATCGTGGATGAACTCGAAGCCGCGCTTCGAGTCGGACCGAAGTTCATCTACGTGCTCCCGAACTTTCAGAATCCCTCCGGCTCGACTCTCAGTCTCGAACGCCGCAGGCGTTTGGTGGCCCTGGCAGACCAATACGGTGTGCCCATCATCGAGGACGATCCATACGGGCAATTGCGATACGACGGGGATCACCTGCCTTCAGTTGTCTATCTCGATGCCCAATACCGCAATGACGGCGATCATGAATATACAGGCAATGTCATTTACTTGAGCACCTTCTCGAAACTGCTTGCTCCGGGGTTGAGGCTGGCATGGGTGATCGCCCCGCAAAAAGTGACCCAAAAACTGGTCATGACCAAACAGGCGGCGGATTTGCACACGGCAAGCTTCAACCAACAGGTTGCGTACGAAGTGGGCAAGGGTGGTTTCCTGGACGAACATGTCAAGGTCATCCGCGCCACCTATAAAGAACGCCGGGATGTAATGCTCGAAATGATGGAGGAGATGTTTCCGCCCGAGATGCGTTGGACAAAACCACAGGGTGGCATGTTCCTTTGGGGGATCATGCCCGAAGGCGTGGATGCCGCCGAGGTGTTGAAGATCGCCATCGACCGCAAAGTGGCATTCGTACCCGGGGCAGCCTTCCACCCGAACGGTGGCGGCGCAAACACCATGCGCCTCAATTTCTCCTATTCATCGCCGGATGCGATCCGTGAGGGGATCACACGTCTTGGCACCACGCTCAAGGAAGTGCTGAAAAAGAACGGGCACAAGTGATAGGT
>CAZYLM010000100.1:0-9493 GCA_964648645.1 uncultured Anaerolinea sp. | reverse complement strand
TTCTGAACCGCATCCAGCACAACTTTACGGACTCCCGCCAGGTCACGGCCTGCGCTGAGGGAATTATCCGGCAACGAGTATTGACGCCCGACGTTCTCACATCCGCCGCCCTTGAGCATCAATTCGATGACAAGTTCATCACCCTCGGTCTCTTCAAAATGGATGTAGGGAAAATCGTCGCCACCGAGGTTGTTACCGGTGTTCTTGTCATAGATGGCATCCACCGCATTAGGACGCATAAAGGACTTCTTCGTCGCTTCTTCCATCGCGGTGCGGATCTGCTTTTTCAGCTGGAGAGTGGACCATCCTACAGGATAATGCACCTGGAAGATGGGCGTGCCAGTATCCTGGCAGATCGGTGTGGAATTGGCGCGCGAGAGTTCGATGTTCTTCATGATGGTTTCCAGCGCGCCGCGCGCCGCCGAGCCGGGCTCTTCTTTCTCGATGGATTCCCGCAGGCGTTTTTCGACATCGGGCGGCAGCGAACTGGATGTGCGTCGGATGAGTTCAACGATCTCATTGGTCAAATCTCGCATACAAGCCTCCGTTACGGCGGTTATCTTACCTCCGAAAATATGATTTTGCCACACAAAAACACCTTGGTGTCTGGTAACCCGAAGACGGGAAACACAGCTCCAAGCTTTAACATCCAAATCCGTAACCACCCGGCGTGTCTGGGGTATAAACGTCAAATCGACAAAACCAAAGGTGACCCATGGATTTCGCAAAGCTATTCAAATCGGTCGAAGACGCTGTATATGAAGTAATGGTCTGGCTGCTGCTCCTACCCAAAACCCTCATCCGGACGGCAATACGTCCCAAATGGGCGATGGAATACATCGATGAAGAGTGGGAGAAAAAGCCGGATGAACGCTTCGATGAATACCTCTCCCCGGTCATGTTGTGGCTGTTGTCGGCGGTCATCCCATTGACGCTCGCGTTCATCATTTCGCGCCCGGACATCGAATCTGCCCAGGATTTTTTGAAGGCGTTATCCAACGATATTTACTCGACAACACTTTACATGATGCTAATTCCCTTTGTTTACATTGTCGGAGTGGAATGGCTGAACAAAACCCCGGTTAAGCGGTCTTTGCTGAAAATCTCATTCTACAGGCATTGTTACGCACTCGCGCCTGCCCAGATACTTACCGTTATCCTATCCGGGGTCTCGGTGATCAACCCACTGCTGATCTTCGCCGTCCTGCTTGTAATCCCCTTCTATGAGGCGTTTGTCTACCAGATCGAACTGAAGATTGGGTACGGGCGTGCTTTCCTTTACGCGCTCATTCCTCAAATTTTTTTGGCAGTGGTGTTCATAGCCATTATAGGCGCGTTATTGCCCGCAACTTAATAAGCTATCTCTCCACCTGCGCCCGCATCACGAAGCGATTCACGCCCCCGAAGCGATATTTGTATTCCTCATCCCCGCGCATGAAGTCAAATTCATGGCGCTTGTTTTCGCAGCACCACTGAATGATATGCGAGAGCAAAACCCAACCGGGCGAGAGTTCCATATGCGCGCGGCTGACTCCGGAGTTATAGCCCCATAACTTCCCGTTGTAATCGAAGTTCAGGGAAGAGGCTGTTTTCACACCGTCGATTTCCAGAAAACCAAGCCAGAGGTATCCTTCCTTATGCGCGGCATGGAGGATCGCCGACATTTGATCGCGCATGGCGGGGTGTAAAAAATTCGCTTTGCCCGGATCATGCACCATCAACTCGAAAAATGTATTGAGTTCAGGTTCGATGTCCGCGGAAGAATCAACCAGCACAAAACGCACGTTCAACTCGGATTCCGCGGCGCGGCGCATCTTGCGGCGGATCTCGTGGCGTTGTTTCTTTTCAACCCGTGATAGATATTCATCGAAGTCGCCGTTCAAAGCAATGCGCGGCGTGGGGCGATAGACCTCCTCATGATGAGTCCAGCCCCGGCTGGCAGACTCGCCTTTGAAGGCGGCGAGGGTGGGAGAGTCATCGGGAAGGTTATACCAATCGAGGCGGGACCAGCTATCGGCTAAGTGAGAAGCGAGAAAATCCAAAAGACCGGAGAGGAATCGTATGTGATCATCCGCTTTGACGATCAGGTCGAGGTAATCCGAGATCTCGATGCTGCCATTGAGAAGCAGGGTCGGTTTGTTTTCATATTCCGCAAGGAAGAGCGGGGCAATGCCAATGAGTTTTTCATTTTCACGGCCGGTCACCAAAACCAGCCGGGCTTCCTTCCATTCCCCCCCTCCGCGATGCTCCCACCACAATCGTTGATACTCATAACGCGAAAAAGGCGTATCACTGATGGACACTTTAAGAAGAGCATTCCATTCATCCGCCTGAATTTGAGAAAAATCGTTGAGAAGTTGATAGTCCATAGCCGCAGTATTGTACCAGTTGAATTTTTCCATTGAACAAGCCCAATCGACTTGCTGCAAAAGACGCCCGGAAGTTACCAGTTATAATGAAGGCAGTTCAAGCGATAATCTTACATGCCCCTCGACATCAACCTTACGCCGTTATATCGCATCCAAAGTCAGGAACAGGGCGACCTACCCGGTTTGATCGCGGTTCAACCGCCGAAGAACGCCGCACGTGGCCGCGAACAGGACCGCCTGATCGTTTACCTTTTACTGGCAGGCAATGCCGCCATTACCACAGGCGAATACCGCAAACTCGCCGAAGACGTTGCAAATGTTTTTTATCAAACTCCGCGCGCCGTCACCAGCGCCCTGCGCGCCGCCGCTGATTCGTTAAATAAAACCCTGCTCGACCGCAACCTCTCTACCAGCGGCGTCGGGCAATATACACTGGCGTGGATGACGCTTGCCGTCCTGCGTGAATCGCAGTGCATCTTTTCGCTCAACGGACCAATGCATGCGTACTGGATTGGCGTTGAAGGGTCGCGTCATATCTTCGAGCCTGCAATTTCGGGGAAGGGTCTCGGCTCAAGCCGCTCAATCAACATTCATTATGCGCAGGCAGACCTGGCTGACAACACCACATTGCTTTTCTGCGGACGGTTGCCAAATGCCTGGGCATCGGCGCTCGACTCCGCCCAGCCAGCCCCCCTTGATTCCACACGCCGACGCCTGACTGCGCTCACCACTGAAGACCTGAATGCAATATTGATACAAACCGTGGAAGGGACGGGGGCGATCAATCTCTTTAAAGGATCGAATCCCACACCGCAAGTGGAGAAGCCTCCCACGCCTTTCCCCACCCCCGAGCCCGCCTCAGAACCCGCCCCGGACCTGCCAGCTGCCAACGAGCCTGAGTCAATACCTGAAGCGCATCTCCTTCAGCCATCGGCTTATTCGATCCCGCCTCAAAATGAAGAACCGGTTCCTGCTCTCAAACCGCAGACCGGTCCGCTTGCAAATCTTCCACACAAGATTGTGCCCCGTGAGTTTCCCGCATCGATCCCGCGGGCAAAACTTCAACCAACGGAAACTGATCAAAAAGAAGTGGAAGTAAAAGAACCGGAAGTCGTCCCGCCTCCTCCACCTCTCATCGAAGAGCCGCCCAAGTTCGAAGTTCCATCCGAGCCGCGCGAACCTTCCCCTCAGGCAAGACAAGCCGCAAAAGTCATTGTCAACTTCATGCAGGGGTTCCGCCATGGCAGTGCAAACCTCGGCGAACGGATCCGCAACTTCCTGCCGCGTCTCCTGCCTTCCAATGAAACAACAAACGTTCAACCAGTATCTCCCGCCGCTTTCATGGGTTTTCTTGCCATACTCATCCCGCTGATCGTCGTGACCATCTCGGTGGTCGTTTACATGCGATACGGGCGCAATGAACAATACGATATATATTACAACCAGGCTGAGCAGCTGAAATCTCAGGCCCTTTCGCTCACCAATCCCATCGAGCAGCGCCTTGCCTGGGAAAATGTTCTAAAGAACCTGGATGAAGCAGAGAAACACAACATCACCAACGACACCCTTGCCCTGCGGGAAGAGGCGCAATCGAATCTCGATTCCCTGCTTGGCATCATGCGCATGCAGTTCAGCCCAGCGTTCAGCGCAAAACCCAATATCAATGTCAGCCGTATGGCAGCCACCGAGAACGATCTGTATCTGCTTAATGCCGAAAACGGCGAGGTGATGCGCGCCATCCCATCCGGCAGCGGCGGCTTTGAACTCGATACCACCTTCGATTGCAGACCTGGCAGTAACAATAGCGCTGGTCAACTGGTGGATATCCTGACCCTGCCCATCACGAACATTTACGGCGCGACCGTACTCGGCATTGACGCAGTGGGCAACCTGGTTTATTGCAAACCCGGCAGCCCCCCGCAAACCGGGCTGTTACCCGCACCTGATACGAACTGGAACCATATCACCAGTATCGTGCTGGACGGCGGGAATTTATACGTTCTCGACGCGCCTGCGCGCGCTGTATGGGTCTACCCCGGTAAGGAAGCCGCCTTTGTAGACCGCCCATACTTCTTCTTCGGCCAGCAGACCCCGACCCAGGATGTCATCGATTTCCTAATCTCCGGTGACGAAATGTACCTCTTGCATGCCGATGGGCGCATATCACGCTGCATCTACAGCCGGATCGATACAAGCGCATCCAAGTGTGAAGACCCGCTTAACCGCGTCAACCCCTTCCCTGCCTATCAAGGTCAGGACCTGTTCGCTACTTCCCACTTTACCCAGGTCCTCTTCGCGGCCCCACCGGACCCTTCCATCCTGCTGCTCGACGCGGAACATCAAAACATCATGCGCTTTGCGACACGCACCCTTGAATTGCAAAATCAATTTCAGCCGACAACGGGAAGCCACAACCCCATTCCGCCAGGAACCGCCTCGGCCGTAGCGGTCAGCCCCGATCACGTGTTATATCTAGCAGTGGATGGGCAAATTTATTTCGCCGTCAACATGCCGTAAGCAAGGAGGAGCCCCCATGACCGACCTTTTGACCACCCTGAGCAGTTTTTTCAGCCGCGCCCCCTACCCGAAAGACAGCACGACCGAGCCTGCACAGATCACGCGCAGCAAGGTATTGCTCATTGTCTACGACCCGGTCATGGACCCCGCCACAGGGGTCAAACTATCGCAGAAGATGAACTGGAATAACACCACCGACCTTGTCAACGGTTTCATGGCGGACATCCTCGAAGTCAGCAAGGGTCTGGTGCGTTATGAGATCGTCAAACGCATCGACGTGAACGAGTTCCCGGCCAAGACCGACGGTTTTCGATATACGCCGCAAACCTTCTACGCTGTAATGACCGGCGCATCCGCTCCGCACATGCCGCAGGAGGTGGACTATTACGCGATCATCAACAAGTTCAACATCCTTCAGCAGGTGGCGCGTAACGAGATCGATGAGGTTTGGGTCTTCAATTTTCCCAACGCCGGATTCTACGAATCCGTCATGGGCGGACCCGGCGCATTCTGGTGTAACGCCCCTCCGCTCGCGAACACCTCCGCCAGCAAACGGCGCTTTGTCATCATGGGGTTCTCCTTCGAGCGCGGCGTCGGCGAAATGCACGAATCGTACGGACACCGCGCCGAGTCCATCATGGAAAAGACATACAACAAATTGACCGGTGATGCCAACCTGTGGAAGCGTTTTATTCGATACGATAAAACCTCCCCGGGCAAAGCTGCATGCGGAAATGTTCATTTTGCTCCCAACAGCCAGGCAGATTACGATTGGGGCAACAAGACACCCGTCAAAAGCGAATGCTATGACTGGCTGTTGAACTTCCCAATCTTCAAGGGCGACATCCGCATCGTTGACGCAACAGAATGGGGCGGGGGTGAGATCCGCGCACATCATAAATGGTGGTTCAATCACTTCGCGCGTACAAGCGGCAGGAAAAACGGAATCCATAATAATTGGTGGCAATATATTGCGGCGCCGCAGAATGTGATCTTGTAGCACGGTCGGGCCCCCGCGCCGGGTTTCGGCACGGAAGGCTTTATCCCTTACAAATTTGAATATTTTTCGAATTTATGACTGACCTGTAATGCAAAGCACGACGGTCGGATAATAAAATAGCATCGATGGGAGCCATGTTTCTCGATACTCATTTTAGTATTCCACTCCTCTATCTTTTTGCATCAATACCCTACGCCTGGCTGGGGATCCTTGCCTGGCGAAGAAGGAGTGTCACTGCGGCAGTGTCATTTGCATGGATGATGTTCGGCATGTCGCTCTGGTCTTTCACATACAGTCTCGAGATATTCTCCCCCAGCCTTTCCCTAAAATTATTCTACACCCAGATCGAATACTTCGCAGTTGTCAGCTGCCCGGTGTTGATGCTTTCCTTTGCCATCGACTATACGGGCAACAGCCATTTATTAACACCCCGCGCGCGGATTTTGATCTGGCTCATACCGATCCTGGCTTTGATCCTGGTGTGGACGAACCCATACCATCACCTGATGTGGGATATGGAAACCACAACGCAGGAAGGTTCTTTGACCCTGCTTTCGATCCGCGAAACATTTTTTTTCTGGGCACACGCCCTTTATTCTTATATCCTGTTATTAGTCGCCGGTGTCATGCTCATTATGGAGATGGTCAACCGCCCGGGGCTCTATCGCCTCCAGATCAGTTTCGTCATCTTGAGCATCCTCTCCCCCATGTTCGGCAGCCTGATCTTCGTGGCGGGTCTCGGTCCCGTCGAAGACCTCGATCTGACCACCCTCTTCTTTCTACCCGCTGCGTTGGGTTTGTTTTGGGCGATCTTTCACTACCGCCTGTTGGAAGTCCTTCCGCCCGAACACCGCGCTGTCATCCTCAGCATCAAGGATGCCGTCATCGTCCTGGATGAAAAGCGACGCATACTTTTCGTAAATCCGATCGCCGAGGAGATCTTCCATCAAAACGAGAAGGAAATCATCGGCCAGCCTCTATCCCAAATCTCTGCCTGGGTTTCCAAAGAATTGACGCCCCACCTCTCAAGCGGGGAAAGGCAGTGCGAGATCACCATCCCGAACGGCAGCGCAACGAAGATCTACGAAGCGACCCTTTCGCCGGTCTCCTCTTCAAAAGACGGCAAGACCGTCGAAGCGTCCAACCGCATGGTCATCCTGCACGATATTACCGAGCGAAAGGAAGCAGAACTCGCCCTCACCCGCTATGGGTCGATCATGTCTTCCATTAGTCATGCAGCAGAACGATTCTTGAAAGCCTCCTCATGGGAACAGAACATTCCAGAAGTACTCTCGAAACTTGGGCAGGCTGCCGATGTCAGCAGGGTCTTTGTTTCCATGAACTACACCGGTGATGACCAGACCGTTCATACGAGCTTGTGCTATGAGTGGGCAGCACCAGGGTTCAACCCTCAACTTGGGAACCCTGCGCTTCAGCATCTTTCGTTTAGAAAATCCGGATTTGCCAGATGGGAGGATGACCTTTCGGAAGGGTTACCGATCTGGGGATTGGTGGGCAATTTCAGTGAAGCGGAACGCGATTTCTTCAAACCGCTCGGGAGCATCTCCATTGCGGTCATCCCGATCTTTGCCGGGAAGAAATGGTGGGGGTTCATTATGTTCGAGGAATGCCGAAGGGAACGCCTCTGGTCCGAGATGGAGCTGGATGCATTCCACACAGCCGCCAGCATCTTCGGCACCGCCGAGTCTCGCACCCGGGCTGAACAGAAGGTGATCCGCCGCCAGCGGGCTTTGAACTTGTTGAATGAGATCGTAAAAATCTCACTGGAAGCAGGGAATGTCGAACGCATGGCAGAGACGGTGGTGGGGCGTCTTGGAGAATTGATCGGTGCAGATGGCTGCTTCATGACCTTGTGGGATCCTGCCATGGGGCGCACCATTCCCCTTGCCTCTTATGGGCTTCAAAACCGGGACTTTACCAAAATCATTTTCACTAATGAGAACCGAACCTTTACAAAATCGGTCCTCGAGGAAGCGCGAACCCTTGTCATAGATGATACAGCCCATACACCGTATGCCGACCAAGTCGTTGTTCAAAGCTTCCCATCCAAATCCGTCCTGGCTCTTCCCTTGATCGCTGAAAACAAAAAGCTCGGCGCCGTCCTGCTCACTTTCAATAAGCTCCACCATTTCACTACTGAAGAGATCACCATCGGCGAACAGGCATCCAGCCTGATCGCCCTTGCCCTTGAAAAGTACCAGGCAGTGGACGATGCAAAACGCCGCGCGGATACATCTGAAACCCTGCGAAAAGCGGGCATGGCGGTCGCAGAGCAGCTCGAACTTGATCAAGCTGTCGCGCGCATTCTCGATCAGCTTAAACGTGTCGTCCTTTATGACAGCGCGTCGGTCCAATTACTGGATGGTGAAGACCTGGTGATCGTTGGCGGGGTAGGCTGGGACAATCCACAGGATGTGATCGGCGTTCGCTTCCCGGTCGATGGAAACAACCCCAATCATGTGATCATCGACACTGGAGAGCCCTACTACTTGCAGGATGCCAGTAACGTTTACGAAGCCTTCAAACACCCGCCGCACGACCATATCCGTTCATGGCTGGGCGTTCCTCTTATCACCCAGGGCAGGGTCATTGGCTTGCTTTCCATAGACAGCTCCCAACCCAATAACTTTGACGAGAACATGAAAAAGGTCGCCTTAGAATTTGCGGATCAGGTTGCTGTGGCGTTGGAAAACGCGCGCGTCCACCAGGAGGTCCAAACCCTGGCAATCACAGATCCGTTGACCTGCATATATAACCGGCGTGGGTTGTTCCAACTTGGCGAATTCGAATTCCTGCGCGCGCGGCGCATCAACCGCCCCTTCAGTGTTCTGATGTTCGACATCGATCACTTCAAGCAGGTCAACGACCGTTTTGGTCATGCCGCCGGGGATCAGGTCCTGTATCAGGCTGCGCAACTCTGCTTGAACAACTCCCGCGCCACAGACCTGGTAGGCAGATATGGCGGCGAAGAATTTGTAATCCTGCTAACCGAAACAAATCTTCAAGCAACCAGTGCGATCGCAGAACGTTTGAGGCAGGGCATTATGGATGCACGTTTCCATACGAATGCAGGCAATATTAACATCACGGTCAGCATCGGAGTCTGCGAAGCAAACCCCAAAGATACACTGACCAAACTTATAGAAAAAGCCGACGCAGCTCTTTACAAGGCAAAAAATTCAGGCCGCAACCGTGTGATTATCCTTGAATGATCAAGTGTTCAACCAGGTTTGATACAACCCCAGCCGCCCGTTCTCTCCATCGGATAAAAACCCCGCCTCGACCTTCATTTGGGCTTGCCCTGCCAACCCAAGCAGTTCCTTCTCTGAGAACTGATGCGCATACCGCAGACCTTCGCCGCCACTGCGCCAATCGAGCAGATAATCCCCTTCATCCACATCTAAAGCTGAAAGCCCCACCCGCTCCCATGGTTGGACTCTGGCTTTTAATTTTTCGCTGTTCAAGAACTGCCAATTCGAAAGGATGAACTTACCGTTTGGATTCAATAACTTCCGCACGGTTCGCAAAATATCCAGGCGGACTTCTCGCGATGGGATGTGATGCAGGGTCGCAAACATCGTGATGA